>DATMKC010000089.1:0-6284 GCA_035553555.1 Egibacteraceae bacterium
ACCCTGGCGAGCGCGCTGCGACCGGCCGGCGAGGTGCCCGAGACGGATGGCCCACCGGACACGGGAGGACCGAGCCCGACCGTGGCGGACGGCACGGCCGCGTCGGCGCCACCTGAAGGCTTCGCCGTGGAGACCGTGGGCCTGATCCGCCGCGGAGAGTTCTTCCCGGCCGGGCCGGGGCTGGTGCTGACGCGCACGGATCGCGTGCGCATCGCCGTGCGCTATGGCGGCGCCACCGACGGCGTGCTGCTGGAGGGCCACTGGACCGTCGATGGCGCGCCGTTCCGGGAGCTCCGCGTGACACTGTCCAGCCGTCAGAGCATGCACGTGTTCACCTCGCCCGTGCCCGAGGACGGCTGGCCGCCGGGCCTGCACCAGGTGGTGCTCACCGTGGGCGGCGAAGTGGTGGCCGGCATCGACTTCCGGGTGGTCTGACCGCCCGCCGGCCCCCCGGGGCCGCGGCTGGGGCCGTGGCCTAGACTCGCGCCGGCACTTCACCACCACCAGCAAGGAGCGGGGCACATGGGCGAACTCGCCGTCACCGCCGTCGGCGCGGACCGGCCGGGCATCATCGCCCGGGTGACCGGCGTGCTCCTGGAGCACGGCGGCAACCTCGAGGACAGTTCCATGACCATCCTGGGCGGCCAGTTCGCCATCGCCCTGCTGGTGCGCGCGGACAGCGGCGCGGCGGAGCTGGAGCGCGCACTGGCGGCCGCCACCCAGGACCTGGGCCTGCTGGTGGCGGTGCGCGAGGTCGACCCGCAGGGACGCAGCGCCGAGCCCACGCACATGGTCTCCGTCTACGGCGCGGACCGGCCCGGCATCGTCCACGCCGTGGCGGAGACGCTGGCGGAGCACGAGGTGAACGTCACCGATCTCACCACGCGCGTCCTGGGCGACGAGCGGCCCGTGTACGCGATGGTGCTCGAGGTCGCGCTGCCCGGCGACGTCACCGACGCCGCGCTGGACGCCGCGCTGCGAGAGGCGGTGGCCGGGGTCGAGGTCACCGTGCGCCCGCTGGACGACACGGCGCTGTAATGGCCGAACGCCCCGTCGTCGGGATCCCCGAGCCGGTCCTCAAGCGCCCCGCCGAGCCCTGCGGTGGCCCGGACGCGGAGTTGGCGCGCGACCTCGTGGACACGATGCGCGTGTCCCCCGGATGCGTCGGGCTCGCCGCCCCGCAGATCGGGGTGAGCAGGCGCGCGTTCTGCCTGGACCTCACCGGCCATCCGAAGGTGGCGCAGCCGCACGGGCTGGTGGTGCTGTTCGACCCGGAGCTGATCGTGGCGGAGGGCAGCGAGGTGGGGCGCGAAGGCTGCATGAGCGTGCCGGACTTCACCGCGAACGTGCGCCGCGCCCTGCGCGTGGTCGTGCGCGGGATGGACGAGCAGGGCAACGAGCGGGTCTACGAGTCCGAGGGGTTCGAGGCGCGCGCGTTCCAGCACGAGCTGGACCACCTGGACGGCAAGCTCATCCTGGACCGGGCGGTGTCCAACAAGGACGTGTTCCGCCGCAAGGTCTACCAACCGCCCAAGCCGAAGGCGGACGGCTGACGGGTCGCGCGTTCGCGGGCCGGACAGCCGGTTGACTACGATGCCCGCACCGTCAGTGCCCCCGCATGCCCGGCCCCTTCACCGAGGGAGACATGGACACTCTGGACCTGATCCGCATCGTCGCGAGCCTCGCGGTGATCGGCGTCTTCGGCTTCTTCGCGGCCAGGCGCGCGCTGTTCCTGCTCCTGCTGCTGCGCAAGGCGCGGCCCATGCCCGACCGCATGGGCAACCTGGGTGAGAAGCTGCGCTATCAGCTCGTCCACGTGCTGGGCCAGCAGAAGATCCTGAAGTGGACCGGCGCGGGCGTCATGCACGCCTTCGTGTTCTGGGGCTTCCTGGTCCTGCAGAGCCAGTCCCTGGAGGCCATCGGCGAGGTCTTCGACCCCGACTTCCACATCCCGCTGATCGGCCGCTGGGAGTTCCTGGGCTTCGTCCAGGACCTGTTCACGGTGCTGGTGCTGATCGGCGTCATCGGCTTCGTGCTGATCCGCCTGGCGCAGAACCCGGGACGCCGCGGGCGCACGTCGCGCTTCGCCGGCTCCAACCTCAGCGCCGGCTGGTGGGTGCTGATCCTGGAGTTCAGCCTGCTCTACACGGTGATGGTGCTGCGCGGCGTGCGCGTGGCGGAGGGCACGCTGCCCTACGAGCAGGGCGCGTTCGCCTCGCGCTGGCTTGGCGAGACGTTCCTCACCGGGCTGTCGCACGACCAGCTGGAGGTCATCGCCACGGCGTTCCTGGTGGCCCACATCTCCGTGCTGTTCGGCTTCCTGCTGTTCACGCTGCACAGCAAGCACCTGCACATCCTGACGATCCCGTTCAACGTGGCGTTCGCGCGCCTGCCGAAGGCCCTGGGCGCGCTGCAGGCCGACAAGATCGACATCGAGAACATGTCCGAGGACGACGTGCTGGGTGTCGGCCAGATCGAGCACTTCGGCTTCAAGCGCTTCCTGGACATGTACACGTGCACCGAGTGCGGCCGCTGCCAGAGCCAGTGCCCCGCGTGGAACACCGGCAAGCCGCTGTCGCCGAAGCTTTTGATCATGGACCTGCGCGACCACCTCTACGCCAAGGGCCCGTACCTGCTGGACCCCGCCAAGGCGGAGAAGGACGCGACCGCGGCCCCGCTGAACGCCAAGCTGGTCGGCGACGTCCCGGGCGAGGACAACGCGGTCATCGACTTCGATGTGCTGTGGAGCTGCACCACGTGCGGCGCGTGCGTGGAGGAGTGCCCGGTCGACATCGAGCACGTCGACCACATCCTGGACCTGCGCCGCTACAAGGCGCAGATGGAGTCGAGCTTCCCGCAGGAGGCCGGCGCGATGCTGCGCAACATCGAGAACGCCGGCGACCCGTGGGGCGCCGGCCAGGCCAAGCGCATGGAGTGGGCCGAGGGCCTGGACGTGCCGGTGGTCAACGGCCAGATCGACCCGGAGGTGGAGTACCTGTTCTGGGTGGGCTGCGCGGGCGCGCTGGAGGACCGCTCCAAGAAGGTCACGCGCACGGTGGCGGAGCTGCTCAACGCCGCCGGGGTGAAGTACGCGGTGCTGGGCCAGGCGGAGGCCTGCACGGGCGACCCCGCGCGGCGCCTGGGCATGGAGTACCTGTTCCAGATGATGGCCCAGACCAACGTCGAGACGCTGAAGTCGGCGGGCGTCAAGAAGATCGTGGCGTGGTGCCCGCACTGCTTCAACACGCTGCGCAACGAGTACCCCGACTTCGACGGGCACTTCGAGGTGATCCACCACACGCAGTTGCTGAGCCAGCTCGTGAAGGACGGCCGCCTGGCGCCGCAGACCGACATCGAGGCCACGGTCACCTACCACGACCCGTGCTACCTGGGGCGGCACAACGAGGTCTACGACCCGCCGCGCATGGTGGTGGACACCATCCAGGGCCTGGAGAAGGTGGAGATGGGCCGCTGCCGCAACCACGGCTTCTGCTGTGGCGCCGGCGGCGCGCGCTTCTTCATGGAGGAGACCATCGGCAAGCGCGTCAACCACGAGCGCATCGACGAGGCGCTGGCGCTGAACCCGGACTTCGTGTCCACGGCCTGCCCGTTCTGCTTCGTGATGCTGGACGACGCGGTGAACGACAAGGTCGGCTCCGGCGCGCTCGGTGAGGGCCAGGTGAGGGTGGTCGACGTGAGCCAGCTCCTGGCGCAGTCGCTGTTGCCGGTGGCCTCGGTCAACGGCAACCCGGTCGCCACGCCGGCCGCCGGCTCCGCCGGCCCCACCACGGACCCGGGCGAGTCCGCGCCCGTCGCCGACGGCCCGGCCGACCACTAGCCTCCACCACCTTGGGACGGGCCGGACGGATACTCGTCCGGTCCGTTCTCGTTCCAAGGAGGGGCCATGGCAGAGCAGGAGGAAGGGCGCGCGCGGTCGGCGGCGACGATCGTGGCGGGGCTGGTGGGGCTGTTCCTCGTGGTGGCGGGACTGTGGGCGTTCCTGGCCCCGCGGCCGTTCTTTGACGCGCTCGCGGTGTTCGAGCCCTACAACGCCCACTTCATCCGTGACATCGGCGCGTTCCAGATCGGGCTGGGCGCTGTGCTGCTGCTGGCGCTGCGCCTGGAAGACGCGCTCACGGTGGCGCTGGGCGGCGTGGGCGCCGGCGCGCTGTTCCACGCGGCGGCGCACGTCATCGACCGAGACCTCGGGGGCACGCCCGCGACCGACATCCCGTTCTTCGGCGTGATGGCGGTGGTGCTGCTCGCCGCCGCGTTCACCCGCCGCCGGGCCTGAGCGGTCCTAGCGGTCGAAGTTCATGAAATAGCGGCTGGGGGTGGGCCCGCGCTGGCCCTTGTACTTGGAACCCACCTCGCCGCTGCCGTACGGATGCTCCGCCGGGGTCGTGAGCTGGAAGAACGCGAGCTGGCCGATCTTCATCCCGGGATACAGCGCCATCGGCAGCGTGGAGACGTTGGACAGCTCCAGTGTCAGCCAGCCGTCCCATCCGGCGTCCACGAAGCCCGCGGTGGAGTGGATGAGCAGGCCAAGGCGGCCCAGGCTGGACTTGCCCTCCAGCCGCGCCACCAGGTCGTCGGGCAGCGTGACCCGCTCGAATGTGCTGCCCAGCACGAACTCGCCGGGGTGCAGGACGAAGGGGTCGTCCTCGGTGGCCTTCACCAACTCCGTGAGGTCCTCCAGGGGCTGGCGGACGTCGATGTAGGGGTAGCGGTGATTGGCGAACACCCGGAAGCTGTCGTCCAGGCGCACATCGACGCTCGACGGCTGGATCGCGTTGTCGCCCAGCGGGTCGATGACGACGCGGCCGGCCTCGAGCTGCTCGCGGATGGAGCGGTCGGACAGGATCATGGGGCCCTCGCTGCCTGGTGTCGGACAGCGCAAGGGTAGAGCACCGCGAGGTCTAGGAGCGTGCCCCCTGCACCGCGGCCGACGTGTCCTCCCAGGCTCGCACGGCGTCCGCGCGAGCCGGCTCCGACTGATCCCAGGCCGCGTCGTAGGTGGGCTCCGCGGTCCGCCAGCCCTGCTGCAGCGGCACGCCCAAGCCCAGCAGGTCGATCGCGCCGAGGGCGGCATCGAACACCGTGTCGACCACCTGAGCGACCACCGGTTCCGCCGCGTCCGGCGTGCGCTCCACCTGGCGGTCCACAGCCCCGCGCAACGAACCGGGCTTGGCCACCTCAGGGGGCGCGAGCGTGTCGGCAGGAAGAAGGTCCGCCGGCGGCTGGACGGGAACGTCGTCTGGGAGAGGCACCGATGCCGGCGCCGTCGCTGCCGAGGGGGATGGGACGGACGTATGCGACGGCGCCGGGTCCGGCACGCGTACTCCGGCGATCACCCTGAAGGGCGATTCGACGGTCTCGACGACCGGGTTCATACGGCGCTCATGCGGACGGAGCTGAGAGATCTCGGCGTGCCCCACCACCAGCGCCGCGGACATCGTGAGACATCCGAGCAACCCCGCTGGGAGGACAAACGCGACGTTCAGTCGCGTCATGCCGGCTCCTTTACCCGACCGATGAGACTGCCACCGTACGCAGGACGTAGGAGCACTGTCAAGGGAATTCCGTACGCCATAGTACGTACGTCTCATACGTAGACCACCCGCCACCGTCGCGCCCGCCGCGCGACCTCTCAAGGGAGATCTTCGGCACGTCGGGGCCAGAACTTCACTCGATCGGGGGATGGTCGCAGTCCCCCGGCTGGGCGACACCGTCACGGCGCTGCCCAGCCGATTGCAGGGGCCGTCCGCGCGCGCCTATCATTCGCGAGCCTCCGCGGGTGTAGTTCAATGGTAGAACACGAGCTTCCCAAGCTCGGAACGGGGGTTCGATTCCCCTCACCCGCTCTCCGCTCCTTGGTGTCCGGGTCAGTCAGACCTGGCGTTCAGGCGCGCGGCCGCGCGCACGAGGTCCTGGAACGCGTCCTCGTCCAGTTCGTCCCCCTGTCGCAGGTCGATCGCGCGCCTGACGCTCCCGTCCAGGCTGGCGTTGAACACGCCCGCGCGGTCGTCGAGCGCTGCACCCTTGGCGAAGGTGACCTTCACCTTGTCCTTGTAGGTCTCTCCCGTGCACAGCATCCCGTCGCGGTACCACGTCGGCACTCCGCGCCACTTCCACTCCTCCACGACCTCTGGCTCCGCCTCTTTGATGAGCCGGCGGATGCGGGCGAGCATCTCCCCGCGCCAGTCACCGAGTTCCTCGATCCTGGCGTCGATCAGCTTGGAAGGGGACGGGGCTCGGTCGGGGCTCGCCATGTGGTCCTCTGT
>DATMKC010000090.1:0-2089 GCA_035553555.1 Egibacteraceae bacterium
CCCCAGGGACGAGGACTCCTGGCCGAAGTCGTCGGCGACCATGCGCACGCCGAGCTGGTGCAGGTCCGCCATGGCGGCCCGCGCCGCCGCGACGTCCTCGGCCAGCAGCGGCGACTCGGTCAGCTCCAGGACCAGGGCGGAGCCCGGCAGGCGCAGGCGCCCCAGCGTCATGGACAGCCGGGGCACGAACCCGGGCTCGGTGAGCTGCCCCGGGCTGACGTTGAGCCACAGGCAGAACGACGGGTCCCGCTCGCGCCAGCGCGCCAGCTGCTCGCACGCCGTGGCGACGAGCCACCAGCCGATCGGCCGGAGGCAGTCGATGCGCTCGGCCATCGGCACGAACTCCGAAGGGCCCACCACACCCAGCTCCGGGTGCGTCCAGCGCAGCAGCGCCTCGGCGCCGACCACGCCACGGCCGTCCGGCAGGCACAGCGGCTGGTAGGCCACGGACAGCTCGCCGCGCTCCTCCACGCCGTGCAGGTCCACCTCGATGCGCACGCGCCGCAGCGCCTCGCGGTGCAGGCGCTCGTCGTGCACGGCCGTGCGCCGCTTGCGGCTCTGCTTGGCGGCGTACATCGCCATGTCGGCCTGGACCAGCGCCAGGTGGGGGTCGCCGCCCGGCGGCAGCAGCGCCACCCCGATGCTCGCGCTGACCCGCACGGGCCGGTTGAACACGGTGAACGGCTCCCGCAGCGTCTCGTGCAGGCGCTCGGCCACCCGTACCGCCGCGATCTCGTCGGCCTCCTGGAGCAGGACCACGAACTCGTCGCCGCCGAAGCGCGCGATCACGTCGGGCGGCCGCACGGCGCCGCCCATGCGCGCGGACACGGCGCGCAGGAGCTGGTCGCCGCCGGCGTGGCCGTAGCTGTCGTTGACGTGCTTGAAGCGGTCGAGGTCCACGAACAGCAGCGCGGCCGGCACCTCGGCGGCGCGGGCGCGCACCACCTCCAGGAGCTGCCCGCGGTTGGCCAGGCCCGTGAGCGCGTCGCGGCGCGCCTGGCGGCGCAGCTGCTCGGCGTAGGCCTGCTGGTCCTCCAGCCGCCGGGACGCCGCCAGCGCCGCCCCCGCCTCCACGGCAAGCATCTCCAGGCACTCCATCTCGTCGGAGCCGACGGTGCGGCTGCGCAGCCAGCCCGCGCACAGCACGCCCTCCACGGCGCCGGACACCCACACCGGCACGCCGATGGCCTGGCGCAGGCCCACGCGCAGGACCTGGGGGTCGGCGCCGGCCCACGAGCTGTAGTCCTCGATCACCACGGTGCGCCCGGTGCGCCACACCTCGCCCACCAGGCCGCGGTCGATGGGCCGCGGCTGCGCCGCCTCTTCGGGCAGGCCGCGGTGCGCGGCGGTGATGCGCTGCTCGGTGCGCGGGTCCACCAGCGCGAGCTCGGCCGCGTCGAAGCCCAGCGCCATGGCGCTGCCGGCGACGGCGTCCAGCAGCGAGCCGAGGTCCTCGACGGGCAGCCGCCGGCCGGTGGCCGCGACCGTGCGCAGCAGCTCCGCGCGGCGCTCCGACTCGCGCAGGGCGCGCTGCAGCTCCGCCGCCTGCCGGCCCAGGTGCCCGCTCAGCACACCGGTGATCGAGCCGAGCAGCAACAGCATGCCGCTGCGGTAGCCGACCGACTCCAGGTCCAGCGGGTCGACACCGAAGCGCGCGTAGCCCCAGTCCCACACGAGCGCGTGCAGCGGGAGCACGCCGGCCCACACGCGCACGACGCCGCCCATGCCCCAGCGCAGCGCGCCCTCGGCGATGGGCAGCGCCAGCAGCACCCACAGGGAGCCCTGCGGCTCGAAGCCCAGGCCGCCGATGACCGACAGGGCGACCCCGGCGTCCAGGACGATCTGGGCGGCCGGCCCCAGCCGCCAGGACGGCGCCCACAGGCTCACGGCGTTGGCGCCCAGCAGCATGAGCGGGACGGCCACGAGCAGCGACTCGACGAGCCACGCGGCCGCGGGCGGGTGCGGGACCAGGCTGAGCTCGACGACGGCCAGCACGACGCCCGCGGCGCGGATTCGCCGCATCGACCGTTCGGTGAACGGTGCCTCCATGCTCCCGCCTCGCTCCGCCCGGCCCCCGTCCGCCGCCGTC
>DATMKC010000091.1:0-17501 GCA_035553555.1 Egibacteraceae bacterium
TCGCCACCTCCTCCAGCAGCGTGGAACGGGCGACCCAGAAGAAGCTCAGCCGCGGCGCGAACTGATCCACGTCCAGGCCGGCGTCCACGGCGGCCTGCACGTAGGCGATGCCGTTGGCGATGGTGAAGGCGATCTCCTGGACCGGCGTCGCCCCGCCCTCGCCCATGTGGTAGCCGCTGATGGAGATGGTATTGAAGTTGGGCATCTCCTGGGCGCAGTAGGAGAACGTGTCGGTGATGATCCTCAAGGAAGGCTCGGGCGGGAAGATGTAGGTGCCGCGCGCGATGTACTCCTTGAGCACGTCGTTCTGGATGGTGCCGCGCAGCTCACTGGGGCTGACGCCCTGCTCCTCGCCGACCAGCTGGTACAGCAGCAGCAGCAGCGACGCTGGCGCGTTGATCGTCATCGACGTGGACACCTGGTCCAGCGGGATGCCGTCGAACAGGATGCGCATGTCCGCCAGCGAGTCGATGGCCACACCGACCTTGCCGACCTCGCCCGCCGCGATGTCGGCGTCGGAGTCGTAGCCCATCTGGGTCGGCAGGTCGAAGGCGACCGACAGGCCCGTCTGGCCCTGTGACAGCAGGTACTTGTAGCGGGCGTTGGACTCCGCGGCGGTCGCGAAGCCGGCGTACTGGCGCATCGTCCACGGGCGCCCCCGGTACATCGTCCCGTACACGCCGCGCGTGAACGGGAACTTGCCGGGCTCGCCCAGCTTGTCGCCGTACGCGTCGGCCAGGCCGGGCGTGTCCGCGGGCGTGTAGACGCCCCTGGTGGGGATGCCGGAGACCGTCAGGATGTCCTTGTCATGGCTGGCCATGGGCGCGATTGTAGGCACCGGCGGGAACCGTCGGCACACGCGGGAGGGCGGCGAATGGGCCAGACCTCGGGATTCCAGGTGCAGGGATCGGCACCGGAGCACTACGACCGTCACGTGGCGGTGTTCATGGCGCCCATGGTCCGGGCGCTGGTGGAGCGGTCCGGGCTGTCGGCCGGCGGCGCACTGCTCGACGTGGCCTGCGGCACGGGGTTCGTCGCGCGCGCGGCGGCCCCCGTGGTCGGCCCCGAGGGGCGGCTGGCCGGGGCGGACGTGAACCCCGCGATGCTCGAGCATGCTCGCGCCGTGTGCGCAGGCGTGGTGCCTCCGATCTCCTTCCACCACGCGCCCGCGGAGTCGATGCCCTTCGGCGAGGCGGAGTTCGACGCGGTGCTGTGCCAGCAAGGCCTGCAGTTCTTCCCCGACGTGGACGCCGCGACGGCCGAGGCCGCCCGTGTCCTGCGACCGGGCGGCAGGTACGCCGCCACCGTGTGGACGGCCCTGGACGATTCGCCGTACTTCGTGGCGCAGTGCCAGGCGGTCCGGGCCCTGGCGGGCGACGACGACGCGGACGCCTTCGCCTCCGCCTTCTCGTTCCCGCCCGACCGGCTCACCGGCGCCCTCACCAACGCGGGCCTCCGCGACGTCGAGGTGGAGACGATCGCGCCCGTGGTCGAGCTGCCGCCGCTGGAGGACTTCGTGCCGGGCCACTTCGGCGCGATCCCGTGGGGAGGCACGATCGCCGAGCAGCCGGACGGCCTGGCCACGGCCACCCGGATGATCGCGGAGGCACTCGGCGACCGGGTGCGCGCCGACGGCTCCGTGGCCGTCCCCTTCGGCGTGCTGGTGGTGTCCGGGACGCGATGACGGGAGCGTCCGGCTTCCAACTGCGCGCGGGTGGCCCGGCGTCCTACGAGCGCTACAACGCCGTGTTCATGGCGCCACTCGTGGCCGCACTGCTGGAGCGGTCCGGGCTGGGCACCGGCGGCGCGCTGCTGGACCTGGCCTGCGGTCCCGGCCTCATCGCGCGAGCGGCAGCGGCCATCGTCGGCCCGCAGGGGCGCCTGGACGGGGTGGACGTGAACGGGCCGATGATCGCGCACGCGCGCGCGGCGTCCTCCGGCACGGTGCCGTCGATCACCTACCACGAGGCGCCGGCCGAGGCGCTGCCGTTGGCCGACGCGGAGTTCGACGCGGTCCTGTGCCAGCAGGGCATGCAGTTCTTCACCGACCTGGACGCGGCCGTCGCGGAGTGCGCCCGCGTGCTACGCCCCGGCGGGCGGCTGGCCGCCACGGTGTGGTCCGCCCTGGAGGAGTCGCCCTACATGCAGGCCCACAGCCTGGCCCTGGCGCGGCTGGAGGGACCGGAAGAGGGAGCCGCGGTCGCCGCGCCGTTCTCGTTCCCCCCGGAGCGGCTGACCGCCGCCTTCGAGCAAGCGGGCCTGAGGAACGTCGCCGTGGAGCGGGTGTCCCCCGAGGTGGAGCTCCCTGCCTTGGAGGAGTTCGCTCCCGGGCACTTCGCCGGGGTGCCGTGGGGGCGGCGCACGTCGGCCGACCCGGTGCAGACCGCCAAGGCGGTGGCCCTCATGAAGGAGCACCTGCGCCGCTGGACCCGACCGGACGGGCGCGTCGTGGTGCCGTTCTCCTCCGTGCTGGTTTCCGGCGTGCGCTGAGGACGCGGCGATTGGGGGGCGAAACGGCTGCGGGTGTAGCCTGACGCGCGCAGCCCGGTCATCCGTCGGGCGCGACGGTCCCGCTCCAACAAGGACTTCCGCATGGCGACGAGCACCGCGCACGCACCGGCGCGCAAGAGCTTTTACCGCGGCGGCGAGGGCATGTTCACCTGGGTCCTCCACCGCGTCACCGGTGTCCTGATCTTCGTCTTCCTGTTCGCCCACATCGTGGACACGAGCCTGATCGTGGTGTCGCCGCAGCTGTACGACGGTGTGATCGAGGTGTACCACCACCCGCTGATCAAGCTGATGGAGATCGGCCTGGTGGTCGCCGTGCTGTACCACGCGTGCAACGGCATCCGGGTCACTCTGGTGGACTTCTGGTCCAAGGGCGCGCAGCGCAACCGCGGGATGATGCGCGTCCAGCGCGTCGTGTTCGTGGCGCTGTCGGCGGGCGCCGCCATCCCCATGACCCTCCAGCTCATCAACGACCTGTAGGCGGGACGCGACCATGACTCAGCTCAACACCGCCGAGAACCGCTCCAGGGCCATGCAGCCGGCGCGGCAGCGCACCTCGTCCAACACCGAGCTGTACTCGTGGATCTTCATGCGGGTCAGCGGGATCCTGCTGGTGCTCCTGCTGTTCGGGCACCTGTGGATCATGCACCTCATCGAGGGCGGCGTGTCCCGCGTGAACTTCGCGTTCGTGGCCGGGCGCCTGGCGAGCCCGTTCTGGCAGACCTACGACTGGGCGCTGCTGTTCCTTGCCACCATCCACGGCATGAACGGCATGCGGATCATCATCAGCGACTACGTGCGCACGCCGCAGAAGCGCTTCTGGGCGAAGATGGCCCTGTACGCCACCGCCGGCTTCATGCTGCTGCTGGGCACGCTCGTCATCGTCACGTTCGACCCCGCGCTGCCGCTCGAAGGCTAGGAAGACGTCACCCATGATCCACACCCACACCTACGACGTCGTCATCGTCGGCGCGGGCGGCGCCGGGCTGCGCGCCGCCATCGAGGCCGCCGGCAAGGTCCGCACGGCCGTCATCACCAAGCTCTACCCCACCCGCTCCCACACCGGCGCCGCGCAGGGCGGCATGTGCGCCGCGCTCGGCAACCTGGAGGAGGACAAGTGGGAGTGGCACGCGTTCGACACGGTGAAGGGGTCGGACTACCTGGGTGACCAGGACGCCATCGACGTCATGTGCAAGGAGGCCGTGGACGCGGTCATCGAGCTGGAGCACATGGGCCTGCCGTTCAGCCGCAACGACGACGGCACCATCGCCCAGCGCCCGTTCGGCGGCCACACCCGCAACCACGGCGAGGCGCCGGTGCGCCGCGCCTGTTACGCCGCCGACCGCACCGGCCACATGATCCTGCAGACGCTGTACCAGCAGTGCGTGAAGCGCGACGTGGAGTTCTTCAACGAGTTCTACGTGCTGGACTTCCTGAAGTCCCCGGACGGCACGCAGACCGCCGGCGTGGTGGCCTACGAGCTGCGCACCGGCGACCTGCACGTGTTCCGGGCCAAGTCCGTGGTGTTCGCCTCCGGCGGCTTCGGCAAGATGTTCAAGGTCACCTCCAACGCGCACGCACTCACCGGCGACGGCCCCGCCGTGCTGTACCGGCGCGGCTTCCCGCTGGAGGACATGGAGTTCTTCCAGTTCCACCCCACCGGCATCTACCGGCTGGGCATCCTGCTGTCGGAGGCGGCGCGCGGCGAGGGCGGCATCCTGCGCAACTCCGACGGTGAGCGCTTCATGGAGCGCTACGCGCCGACCATCAAGGACCTCGCGCCGCGCGACATGGTGTCCCGCGCGATCCGCCAGGAGATCAACGAGGGCCGCGGCGTCGGGCCCAACGGCGACTACGTGCTGCTGGACCTGACGCACCTGCCCAAGGAGCAGCTGGACGAGAAGCTGCCGGACATCACCGAGTTCGCGCGCACCTACCTGGGCGTGGAGCCCTACAGCGAGGGCGTGCCGATCCAGCCGACGGCGCACTACGCCATGGGCGGCATCCCGACCAACGTGAACGCGCAGGTGCGCACCGGCGCGGGCGAGACCTTCCCGGGCCTGTACGCCGCCGGCGAGTGCGCCAGCGTGTCGGTGCACGGCGCCAACCGGCTGGGCACCAACTCGCTGCTGGACATCGTGGTGTTCGGCCGGCGCGCCGGCGTCGCGGCGGTCGAGCACGCGCTGTCGACGCGGGACGTCGCGGACCTGCCGGAGAACCCGACCGCCGACGTCGAGGCCCAGCTGGAGCGCATCCGCTCGAACACCACGGGCGAGTCCGCGGTGAAGATCCGCGAGGAGCTCCAGCAGTCGATGAACGACAACGCCCAGGTGTTCCGCACCGGCGAGCTGCTGGCCGAGCAGCAGCGCATCCTGCAGGGCTTGCAGCAGCGCTACGACGGCATCCGCATCGACGACAAGGGCAAGTCGTTCAACACCGACCTGGTCGAGGCGGTGGAGCTGGGCCACCTGCTGGACCTGGCCGAGGCGCTGGTCGACGGCGCGATGACCCGGGAGGAGTCGCGCGGCGCGCACTACCGCGAGGACTTCCCCAAGCGCGACGACGCCAACTGGCTGAAGCACACGCTGGTGTACCGCAACCCGGACGGCAGCCGGCGGTTCGACTACCGCCCGGTCACGATGGGCCGCTACGAGCCGATGGAGCGCAAGTACTGATGTTCCTCATGAAGCGAAGCGTTAGGAACCTCTAGATGGAAGCCACGCTGCGAGTCCTCCGGTACAACCCCGAAGGCGACACCGAGCCGCACTTCGAGGAGTACAAGGTCCCCGTGGACCCGATGGACCGTGTCCTGGACGCGCTCCACCACATCAAGTGGAACTTCGACGGCTCGCTGTCGTTCCGCCGCTCCTGCGCGCACGGCATCTGCGGCTCCGACGCGATGCTCATCAACGGGCGCAACCGCCTGGCGTGCAAGGTCCTCATGAAGGACCTGCCCGGCACGGTCACCGTCGAGCCGATCAAGGGCCTGCGCATCCTCAAGGACCTGATCGTCGACATGGACGCGTTCTTCGAGTCCTACAAGTCGGTGCTGCCGTTCCTGATCAACGACGAGCCGACCGGCGACAAGGAGCGGCTGCAGTCGCAGGAGGACCGCGAGCGCTTCGACGACACCACCAAGTGCATCCTGTGCGCCTCCTGCACCACGTCGTGCCCGATCTACTGGCCGGACAACAGCTACGTCGGTCCGGCCTCGATCGTGAACGCGCACCGGTTCATCTTCGACAGCCGCGACCGCGGCGCGGCCGAGCGCCTGGACAAGCTGGCCGGCGCCGACGGCGTGTGGAAGTGCCGCACGACGTTCAACTGCACGAACGCCTGCCCGCGCGACATCGACGTCACCACCGCGATCCAGCAGGTCAAGCGCGAGCTGATCTTCAACAGAGTCTGATGGAACAGCGCGTCTCGCTGATCACGCTCGGCGTCGCCGACGTGCACCGGGCGTGGCGCTTCTACGAGGCGCTCGGCTGGACCGGCGAGACACCCGACGACGACGTCGTGTTCTTCCAGGCGGGCGGCATGGTCGTCGCGCTGTGGAGCCGCGAGAAGCTCGCCGAGGACAGCGTCGTGACTGATCCCGGCGGCTGGGGCGGCGTGACGCTGGCCTACTGCACCCGCTCGCGCGAGGAGGTCGACGAGATCCTCCGCACGGCCGAGGCCGGGGGCGCGCGGATCGGCCGGTGGGGCGCGGAGACGTTCTGGGGCGGCTACTCGGGGATCTTCGTCGACCCCGACGGCCACCCCTGGGAGGTCGCGCACAACCCCGGCTGGATCGTCACCGAGGACGGCCGGACACTGCTGCGCTGACCGACGGGCGCGGCTTCAGCTCATTGCGGCGATGATCGCGCCGGCGATGGCGAGCCCGGCGGCGTCGTAGGCGACGCTGATGGCGACCAGCGTGCGGTTGCGGCTCTCGAAGAACGCGTTCACCGCGTCGGCCGCGCCATGGATCAGCACGCCGATCAGCAGGCCGACGCCCGCCGCCTCCGCGACGCCGAGATCATCGGCGATCCAGCCGAGCACGACCGCCAGGCCGACGGACTTGGCCAGCCCGCCGAGGAACGCCCACACGTACATCAGCGGAGAGGAGCCCTCCCGCAGCTCCTCCTCGGTCTTGCCGACGGCGCGCGTGAACGGCTTGGCGAACAGCAGCGGGGAGTACCACAGCCCGCCCAGGACGAAGTGGGCGACGGCCGCCACCAGCACCGCGAGCGGATCGATCTGCACCGGCTCCATGAGGACCTCCTGACCGCTCGGCCACCCGCGGGCGCGGACGGCGCCACTTAGAGTGCGCGACCATGACCGACCACATCATGCGGGAACTGGCCGCCGACGAGGCGCATCTGGCGGCGGCCGCGCTGCTGGCGCTGCGCCCGCACTTCGCCGGCGAGGACGCGATCACGGCGGCGGTGCGGCGCCAGATGGCGCAGGGCTACCGCCTGCTGGCCGCGTTCGCGCCGGGGGACCCGGCGGCCGCGGCCGTCGCGGGTTTCCGCGTCGTGGAGTACCTGGCGTGGGGGCGCGCCCTGTACGTCGACGACCTGAGCACGCGCGAGGAGCACCGGCGCGCCGGCCACGCCCGCGCGCTGCTCGACGAGCTCATGGCCCTGGCGGAACGCGAGGGCTGCGCCCAGTTCCACCTGGACTCGGGCTTCGGGGCGTCGCGCGCGAACGCCCACCGGCTGTACTACGAGGTGGGGCTGTACCCCACCTCGCTGCACTTCTCCTCGCGGGTGCCGCCGACGCCGCGCGGCTAGAGCGCGGCCTTGCGGTACATCGTGACCACGACGGCGCCGCCCAGCCCGATGTTGTGCTGGAGCGCCACGCGCGCGCCGTCGACCTGCCGGGCGTCGGCCTGCCCGCGCAGCTGCCAGTTGAGCTCGGCGCACTGCGCCAGGCCCGTGGCCCCCAGCGGGTGGCCCTTGGAGATCAGGCCGCCCGACGGGTTGACCACCACGTCGCCGCCGTAGGTGGTGGCACCCGCCAGCGCGAGCTCGCCGCCCTTGCCCTCGGGCGCGATGCCCAGCGCCTCGTAGGTGATGATCTCGTTGGCCGAGAAGCAGTCGTGCAGCTCGATGACGTCGAGGTCCTCCGGGCCGAGGCCGGACTGCTCGTAGACCTGGCGCGCCGCCTCGCGCGTCATGTCGGCGCCGACCAGCGAGATCACGCTGTTGGTCGAGAACGTGGATTCCATGTCCGTGACCATCGACTGACCCAGGATCTCCACGGCCTTGTCCTCCAGGCCGTGCTCGCGCACGAACCGCTCGCTCGCGAGCACCGCCGCACCGGAGCCGTCCGAGGTCGGCGAGCACTGCAGCTTGGTCAGCGGGTCGTGGATCATCGGGCTGCTGAGGATCTGCTCCAGCGAGTAGACGTCCTGGAACTGCGCGTAGGGGTTGTTGGCCGAGTGGCGATGGTTCTTCTCCCCCACCGCGGCGAACATCTCGGCGGTGGAGCCGTAGCGCTCCATGTGCTCGCGGCCGGCGTTGCCGAAGATCTGCGGCGCGGGCGGGGACTGCGCCGGCTCGCGCAGCTCGAACATCTTCATGTAGTGCTTGTCCAGGGGCAGGGTGCGGTCGGTGAACTTCGCGCCCAGGGAGCCCTTCTCCATCTTCTCGAAGCCCAGCGCCAGCACGCAGTCCGCCAGGCCGCCGCGGATGTGCTGCGCCGCCAGCCAGAGAGCCGTGGAGCCCGTGGAGCAGTTGTTGTTGACGTTCACCACCGGCACGCCGGTCAGGCCGAGTTCGTAGACGGCGCGCTGGCCGGCGGTCGAGTCGCCGTAGACGTAGCCGACCATGGCCTGCTGGACCAGCCTGTAGTCGATGCCCGCGTCGGCGAGCGCCTTGGTGCCCGCCTCCTTGGCCATGTCCGGGTAGTCCCACTCCTTCGCGCCCGGCTTCTCGAACTTGGTCATGCCGACGCCGACGACGAACACCTTCTCCACGGCCGGATTCCTTTCGACTGGTCTCGCGCTCACGTTGCCGCCGATTGTGACACGGTTGGACGCGGAGCGTTCCGGTGACGCGGGTGCCGGAGCCGATAGGGTGCGGCGCGAGCGGGAAAGGAGCCACCCATGGACGAGCCACGCGACGACATGACGCCCTTCGAGGCGGTGAACTGGTTCTTCCACCGCGCCGCCGACCGTGTGGGCCTGGACGACCAGACCCGCGCCGTCCTGGCCGGCACCTACCGCGAGATCCGCGTCCAGGTGGCGCTGCGCCGCGACGACGGCTCCGTGCAGACGGTGTACGGCTACCGCGTCCAGCACAACGGCGCGCGCGGGCCGTACAAGGGCGGCGTGCGCTTCCACCCCGAGGCGGACCTGGAGGAGGTGCGCGCGCTCGCCTCCCTGATGACGTGGAAGACCGCCGTGGTGGAGCTGCCGTTCGGCGGCGCCAAGGGCGGCGTGCAGGTGGACCCCAAGCAGCTGTCGCTGCCCGAGCTGGAGCGCCTCACGCGCCGCTACATGTCGCAGGTGAGCTACGTGGTCGGCGTCAACCGCGACATCATGGCGCCCGACGTCAACACCAACGCCCAGACCATGGCCTGGATGATGGACGCCTACGGGCAGCGCAAGGGCCACACGCCCGGCATCGTCACCGGCAAGCCGGTCGAGCTCGGCGGCTCGCTCGGTCGCGAGGCGGCCACCGGCCGGGGCGTCGTCATGGTGACCAACGAGATGGTGGCCGCCGCAGGCAAGTCACCCGAGCAGATGACCATGGCGATCCAGGGCTTCGGCAACGTCGGCTCGTGGACCGCCCGCGTCGGCGCGGCGGACGGCTACAAGGTCGTGGCGGTGTCCGACGTGAACGGGGGCATCTACGCCGCGCACGGCCTGCCGGTGGCGGACCTGCTCCAGCACATCGAGGAGACCGGAACCGTGGTGGGCTACCCGGGCTGTGACGCGCTCACGAACGAGGAGCTGCTGGAGCTCGACGTCGACGTGCTGGTGCCGGCGGCGCTGGGCGGCGTGATCACCAAGGCCAACGCCGACGCGATCAAGGCGCGGTGGGTCGTGGAGGGCGCCAACCACCCGGTCACCCCGGCCGCGGACGGCGTCCTGGCCGGCAACGGCATCACGGTCGTCCCCGACATCCTGGCCAACGCCGGCGGTGTCACCGTGTCCTACTTCGAGTGGACGCAGAACATCCAGCAGTTCGCCTGGGACGAGGAGCGCGTGAACACCGAGCTCGGCAAGGTCATGCGCGAGGCGGTGCGTCAGGTGCGGGACCGTTCCGTCGCGGACGGCACGTCACTGCGCGACGCGGCGTTCTCGATCGCGGTGGAGCGCGTCGCCCAGGCCGCCCACCTGCGCGGCTACGTCTGAGGCGCCTCGGGCTTGCGGAAGATGTGCTCGCGATACCAGCGCAGCTCGGCGATGGACTCGCGGATGTCGGCCAGCGCGCGGTGGCCGCCGTTCTTCTCTGGACGCTGCGCCAACGCCCCGGGGTACCAGCGCCCCACCAGCTCCTTCAGCGTCGACACGTCGATGTTGCGGTAGTGCAGGTGCGCTTCCAGCTCCGGCATGTGCTTGCGCAGGAACATGCGGTCCGTGCCGATGGAGTTGCCCGCCAGCGGCGCCGTGCGCGCCTCGGGGACGTGCTGCCTGATGAACGCCAGGGCCTCCCGCTGGGCCTCGCGCACGTCGATCTTCGAGTCGCGCACCGCCTTGGTGAGCCCGGACACGCCGTGCATCTCCACCACCACCGGCGGCATGCGCTGGAGTTCCTCGTCGGTGGCGTACAGCACCAGGTCGGGTCCCTCGATCACGGTCTCCAGGGAGCCGTCGGTGACGATGACGGCGATCTCCAGGACCACGTCGGTCTCCGGGTCCAAGCCGGTCATCTCCAGGTCCACCCACACGATGGGATCTTTCAGCGCCTCGGTCACGTCCTGCTCCTCAGTCACAACTCGCTCACCTGGAGTCCCAGAGCTCGCGCCGCAGCGCACAACGCACGATCGCCGGAAACGAACAGCACATCGTCGTCCGCCAGCCGCTCGGCCGTGGCCAAGTGCATCGCGTCGTATCCCCGCAAGGCTTGGGCGTCGGCCAGCTCGCCCGCGCGGCGGATCAGCTCCTCATCGATGCGTGCCTGGGCGACATTCCGGTGCAGCAGCTCGAACAGCGCGAGGGTGGACTGGTAGGAATATCCCGCCAGCCGGCTCAACCGACGTGCCCTGCCCAGCGCGGCACGCGTTTCCACGTACAGCAGTGGCACGGACACCACCCGGTCGGCATCGCTCCACAAGTCGAGCGCCGCCGCGGACGCGGGTTCGTCGATGAGCAGCGGCACAAACGCGGAGCTGTCGAAGTACGCGATCACCAGCGCCGCTCTTCGATGATCAGATCGCTCACCGTCCCGTCGATCTTGATTGGCTTCGGGACGGTGCGGGGCCCGCGGTTCTTCGCGGGCGTTACCAGACCCTCCGCGATGAGGCGATCGATCTTGCGCTCCCCGGAGAGCGGCACCAGTCGCGCTACTGCGCGACCGCGGTCGGTGACCACGATCTCCTCGCCCTGCCGCACCTCGTCGAGGTAGCGGCTGAGATGGTTGCGCAACTCCCGGATGCCGACTTCCATGCGCTGGCCCTTCGATGGCGCCACATTGTGCATCACCATGGTAGCCACTTCCGCCTCCTACTCCTAGGTCCCGTCGTCGGCGAACTCGCTCAACTCCAGCCAGCGTGTCTCCGCCGCGTCCAGCTCCGCCAGCAGCGTCGCCAGCTCGTCGCCGGCTTCGGCGGCCGCCTCGTAGTCCGCGCCGGCCTCCTGCACGGCCCGCTCCAGCTGCGCGCGCCGCGCCTCCAGCTGCGGGATGCGTTCGCTGAGCAGCGCGAGCTCGCGGGTCTCGTTGTAGCCCAGCTTGCGCCGGCGGCGCTCCCCCCGAGGCTGTTCGCCTGTGGACAACGGCTGCGACGCGGCGGCGGCCGCCCGTTCCTGCTCCTGCTCCTGGGCGGCCTGGTAGGCGGACCAGCCGCCGGGGTGGTGGCGCAGTGAGCCGTCCGGCTGCACCGACCAGATGTCGTCGCACACGCGGTCCAGGAAGTAGCGGTCGTGGGAGGCGACCACGAGCGCGCCCTGCCAGCCGTCCAGGTACTCCTCCAGCACCCGCAGGGTGTCCAGGTCCAGGTCGTTGGTCGGCTCGTCCAGCAGCAGCAGGTTCGGCGCGGTCGCCAGCACGCGCAGCAGCTCCAGGCGGCGGCGCTCGCCACCGGACAGCTCCTCGACGTAGGCCTTCTGCGCCTCGCCGGTGAACAGGAAGCGCTCCAGCAGCTGCGACGCGGACAGCGTGATGCCCTCGACCGTGTTCGTCTCCAGCACCACCTCCTTCAGCGCGTCGATCACGCGCGTGTTGGGCATCGGCGTCGGCTCCTGGCGGTAGAAGCCGGGCACGATCGTCTCGCCCACCACGACCTTGCCCTCGTCCGGCTCCAGCTCGCCGACGATGAGCCGCAGCAGCGTGGACTTCCCGCTGCCGTTGGGCCCCACCAGGCCGATGCGCGCGTCCGGCGCCAGCTTGTGCTCCACGCCGCGCAGGACCCAGCGCTCGCCCGCGCCGTCGGCGAAGCGCTTGCCGACGTTGTGGAGGTTGACCACCTTGCTACCGATGCGGCGCGATGGCAGGCCGATCTCCACGTCGCGGCGCCGCTCCTCCGCGCGGAACTCCACCAGGGCCTTGGCGCGCTCCACCCGGTACTTGGCCTTGGACGTGCGCGCCTTCGGCCCGCGGCGCAGCCACTCCAGCTCAGTGCGCGTGCGGTTGGCGCGCTTGCGCTCCTCCGCGGCGGCCTGCTCCTCCCGCACCGCGCGCGTCTGGAGGTAGTCGGCGTAGTTGCCGTAGCCGGTGTGGATGCCGCCGCGCTCCACCTCCACGATGCGCGTCGCGACGTCGTCGAGCAGGTAGCGGTCGTGCGTCACCAGGATGAGGGCGCCCTGCCAGCCGAGCAGGCGGCCCTCCAGCCACTCGATCACGTCGACGTCGAGGTGGTTGGTCGGCTCGTCCAGGATGAGCACGTTGGCCTCGTCCGCCAGCGCGCGCGCCAGCGCGACGCGCTTGCGCTCGCCGCCGCTGCGCTCGCTCACGGGGCGGTCCCAGTCCCGCACGCCCAGCCGGTCCAGCATCTCCTCCGCGCGGTGCTGCGGAGCCTCGATGCCGCGCAGCACGGCCTGCAGCGGCGTGTCCGCCGGGTCCAGGCCGGGCTCCTGCGGCAAGTAGTGGACGCGCGCGTCGTTGGCCAGCACGACGCGCCCGTCGTCGGGCTCCTCCGCGCCGGCGATGAGCCGCAGCAGCGTGGACTTGCCGCTGCCGTTCACGCCGATCACACCCACGCGGTCGCCGTCGTCGATGCCGAGCGTGACCTCGCTCAGCACCTGTTTCTCGGCGTGGCGCTTGCTCACCCGCTCCAGGCTGACGAGGTTCACCGGCGCGCCATCCGCCGGATCACGCGGACAGGCCGACGCGCTCCCGCACCTGCGCCATGGTCGCGGCAGCCACCTCGCGCGCCTTGTCGGCGCCCTTGCGCAGCGCCTCCTCGACCGCGCCGCGGTCGTCCTTCAGCGACTGGTAGCGCTCGCGCACCGGGCGCAGGAACTCGTTGACGGCCTCGGCCAGATCCTTCTTGAAGTCGCCGTAGCCCCTGCCGTCGTAGTCGCGCTCGAGCTGCGCGACGGTGCGGCCGGTCACGGCGGCCATCATGTCCAGCAGGTTGGCGATCCCCTGCTTGTCCGGCAGCGGCTCCGCCCTCACCTCGCTGCCCGAGTCGGTCACCGCGCGCATGACCTTCTTGCGCGTCGCGGTGTCCTCCTCGGCCAGCAGGATGGTGCCCTGCGGCGAGTCGGCCGACTTCGACATCTTCTTGTCGGGGTGCTGCAGGTCCATGATGCGCGCGCCGGCCTCCGGGAACACCGCCTTGGGCAAGGTGAACGTGTCGCCGAAGCGGGAGTTGAAGCGCTGCGCGATGTCGCGCGCGAGCTCGATGTGCTGGCGCTGGTCCGCGCCGACCGGCACCTCCTGCGTGCCGTACAGCAGGATGTCCGCGGCCTGGAGGACCGGATAGTCGAACAGCCCAACGCTGACGAAGTCCTTGCCCTCGGCCTTGTCCTTGAACTGCGTCATGCGGCCCAGTTCGCCCATGCCGGCCACGCAGTTGAGGATCCACGCCAGCTCGGTGTGCTCGCGCACCTGGCTCTGCACGAAGACGGTGCAGACCTCCGGGTCCAGGCCGGCGGCCAGCCACCAGGTCGCCAGGTCCACGGTGCGGGCGCGCAGCTCCGCCGGCGGGATCGGGATGGTGATGGCGTGCAGGTCCACGACGCAGAAGTACTGGCCGGGCGCCTGGTCGCGCACCCAGCGGCTGACGGCGCCGAGGTAGTTGCCGAGATGCACCTCGCCGGTCGGCTGCATGCCGCTGAACACGATCGCCACTGCCCGTCACCCTCCTTGTCGTCGAGGGCATCGTAGCGGCGCCGGGGCGCCCCCCTTCCCGGGATGGGTGCATCCCGGGCGCCATCTGGCCCGGAGTGCGCCCACAGGGGCGCGGATTCTGTGGATCAGTCCTCTCGGGTGGTGGCGCCGCGGGCGGCGATCTCCGAGACGATGTCGGCGTTGGCCAGCGTGGTGACGTCGCCGAGCTCGCGCCCGTCGGCGATGTCGCGCAGCAGGCGCCGCATGATCTTGCCGGAGCGCGTCTTCGGCAGATCGTCGGTGAACAGGATGTTGGCCGGCCGCGCGATCTTGCCGATCTCGGTGCCGACGTGCTCGCGCAGCTCCGCGGCCAGCTCGTCGCCTGGCTCGTTGCCGCCCTTGAGCGTGACGTAGGCGACGATCGCCTGGCCCGTCATGGCGTCCTGACGTCCGACGACCGCAGCCTCGGCGACCTTCGGGTGGCCCACCAGCGCGCTCTCGACCTCCGTGGTGGAGATGCGGTGCCCGCTGACGTTCATCACGTCGTCGACGCGGCCGAGCAGCCAGATGTGCCCGTCGTCGTCCAGCTTCGCGCCGTCACCGGCGAAATAGACCTCGGTGCCGAAGCGGGACCAGTACGTGTCGACGTAGCGCTGGTCGTCGCCCCACAGCGTGCGCAGCATGCCCGGCCACGGACGCTGAAGGGTCAGGTAGCCGCCGCCGCCCGGTGGCACCGGGTTGCCCTCCTGGTCCACGACCACGGCCTTCACGCCGGGGAACGGCGTCATCGCGCTGCCGGGCTTGGCGGCGGTGACGCCGGGCAGCGGCGTGATCATGATCCCGCCGGTCTCGGTCTGCCACCAGGTGTCGACCACCGGGCAGCGGCCGCCGCCGATGGTGGTGTGGTACCAGACCCATGCCTCGGGGTTGATCGGCTCGCCGACGGAGCCGAGCAGGCGCAGGCTGGACAGGTCGTGCCTGGCCGGCAGCTCCGTGCCCCACTTCATGAACGTGCGGATCGCGGTGGGTGCCGTGTAGAGGATCGTGGCCTTGTAGCGGGCGATCATCTCCCACCAGCGGTCCTTGTCGGGGAAGTCCGGCGCGCCCTCGTAGAGGATCGACGTGGCGCGGTTCGCGAGCGGCCCGTAGACGATGTAGCTGTGCCCGGTGACCCAGCCGATGTCCGCGGCGCACCAGTAGATGTCGGTGTCCGGCTTGAGGTCGAACACGAGCTGGTGGGTGGCGGCCACGTGGGTCAGGTAGCCGCCGGTGGTGTGCTGGATGCCCTTCGGCTTCCCGGTGCTGCCGGACGTGTAGAGGATGAACAGCGTGTCCTCGGCGTCCATCGGTTCCGGCGGGCACTCCGTGGGCTGGCCGGCGACGGCCTCGTGCCACCACACGTCGCGGCCCGTGGTGAAGCCGACGTCCTCGCCCGTGCGCCGCACCACCACGCAGCGCTCGATCAGGTCGGTCTGCTCCATGGCCGCGTCGGCGGCGTCCTTGAGCTTCACCACGGCGCCCTTGCGGTAGCTGCCGTCGGCGGTGATGAGAAAGCGCGCCTTGGCGTCCTCGATGCGGTCGACCAGGGCCTGGGAGCTGAAGCCGGCGAACACGACGCTGTGCGGGGCGCCGATGCGCGCGCACGCCAGCATCGCGACGGGCAGCTCGGGGATCATCGGCAGGTAGATGGTGACCGGGTCGCCCTTCTTGACCCCCATCGACTTGAGCGCGTTGGCGAAGCGGCTGACCTCGTCCTTGAGCTCCGCGTACGTGATCGCGCGCTGCTCCCCAGGCTCGCCCTCCCAGTGATACGCGACCTGGCCGCCGTGGCCGGCCTCGACGTGGCGGTCCAGGCAGTTGTCGGAGACGTTGAGCTTGCCGCCCAGGAACCACTTGGCGTGTGGCGGCTTCCAGTCAAGGACGGTGTGCCAGGGCTCCATCCAGCGCAGGCGTTCGGCCTGGCTGACCCACCAGCCCTCGGGGTCGCGCTCAGCCTGCTCGTAGATGGAGGCGTCACTGACGTTCGCCTGCGCCGTGAACTCCGGTGAGGGCGGGAAGGTCCGCCCCTCGCGCATCAGGTTCTCGATCGCCGCGTCCGTCATGGCGCACCACTCCTTGTGTCGCTTCCTCGCCCGCGCAGCCTCGCGCGACGAGCGCAGCCAGGCAAGGGCGCGACCGCCGGCCATGCGGCACCAGGCGAGCAAAACCGGGGTGTGTCGACTCAATCAATCGGAGAGTGACTCAGTCGACACACCCTGGGTGGAACGTCCCGGAGCAGGGCTAGTAGTCGTCCTCGGCTTCGAGGGTGAGGCCCTCGAGCTCGTCGCGGACGGTGTCGCGGTCGTGGTCGCTGGCCTCCAGGGCGTCGCTGCGCTCGCGCGCGATGCGGCGCAGATCATCCGGATCGATCCCGTCGTCGGCCAGGGCGCGCAGCTCCTCGTCGGACAGCTCGACCTCCGGGCGCGCCATCACGCGGCTGCGCACGCGCTGGCCCGCGGTCTGGGCGCCCTCCGGGCGCCCCGGGCGGTTGCGATGTGGCATGAGGCTCCCCCTCGGGCTTCGGCGGCTGGCGTCTGCGGCTGCCCGCTACACCAGCGAGTCGACGTCGGACTGCTTCTCCCGGACCGCCTCGGCCGCGGTCTTCAAGGCGTCCAGCTCCTGCGGCTCCAGGTCCAGCTCGACGATTTCCTCGACGCCGCCCCGTCCAATCCTGGCCGGCACGCCGAGGTACACGTCGCTGATCCCGTATTCCCCGGTGACCAGGGCGCACACCGGCATGACGTCCTTGGTGTCCTCGGCGATCGCGCGAACCATCTTGGCCGCGGCCGACGACGGCGCGTAGTACGCCGAGCCGGTCTTCAGCAGCGCCACGACCTCCGCGCCGCCGTCACGCGTGGCCTGCACGATCTGCTCGATCTCGTCCGCCGACAGCAGGTCGCGCAGCGGCTTGCCGTCCACGGTGACCTTCGACGGCACCGGCACCATGGTCTCGCCGTGGGAGCCCAGCGTGATCGCCTCCACGGCCAGCGGCGACACGCCCAGCTTCTCGGCGGTCTTGTCGGCGAAGCGGGCGCTGTCGAGCATGCCGGCCTGGCCCATAACGCGCGCCGAAGGGAAGCCGGACACCTTCTGGAACAGCGCGGTCATCTCGTCCAGCGGGTTGGACACCACGATCACCACGGCGTCCGGGGACGTGCGCGCGACCTCCTTCGCCACGCCGCCGACGATCTGGGCGTTGTCCTTCAGCAGGTCCATGCGGCTCATGCCGGGCTTGCGCGGCTTGCCGGCCGTCACCACCACGATGTCGCTGCCCGCCGTCGCGGCGTAGTCGTTGGTGCCGATCACCTTGGTGCGGAAACGCTCGATCGGGCGCGACTGGTTCATGTCCAGCGCCAAGCCCTGGGGCAGCCCCTCGACGATGTCGGTCATGACGACCTCGTCCGCATAGCCGGCCTCGGCGATGCGCTGCACGGTGGTCGAGCCGTACTTCCCGGCGCCGACAACGGTGATCTTCACGGGGCACTCCTTGGAGACGATGCGGGACAGGCTTGTCGCGGCGGAGCCTACCGC
>DATMKC010000092.1:0-9143 GCA_035553555.1 Egibacteraceae bacterium
GTCGACGACCGGTCCGGCGAACGGCGACCCGCCGTCGATGAAGCGCTGCCGCGCGTCGTCGATCAGGGCCTGGGTCTCCTCGTCCACGGCGGGGCCGAACGCGGACTGCACGAACGGGTTGTCGCCGGTCTGCAGCCCGACGCGGAAGTCGCCGTTGTAGGGGCTGTCGGCGAACTCGCCGTTCATGACCGTCTCGACGATGTCGACGTACAGCGTCTCCCAGTCCCACTCGGATCCGGTGAGCCAGCCTTCCGGCGCGAGCTCGGAGGCGTCGGCGTGATAGCCGACGGAGTACAGCCCGGCCGCCTCGGTCGCCTCGATGATGGTCTTGGTGCAGTCCTGGTGCTGCGTGATGACGTCGGCACCCTGGTCGATCAGGCTCTTCGCCGCTTCCGCCTGGAGGCCCGGGTCGCACCAGTTCCCGGTGGAGATGGTGATGGTCTCGATGTCCGGGTTCACGGACTGGGCGCCGAGTGTGAAGGCGTTGATGTTGGCCAGGGTCTGGGGGATGGGGAAGGCGTAGACGTACCCGAGCTTGCCGGTCCGGCTGGCTTTGCCGGCGGCGATGCCGGCGGTGTAGACGGGCTCGTAGACCGTTCCGAAGTAGGTGCCGAGGTTGTCCAGCTTGCTGTCGCCCTCGAGGCCGCCCTGGTGCACGAAGACGACGTCCGGGTGGCGGGCGGCCAGGTTCGCCGCGAACTCCAGGTGCCCGTAGCTCGTGGCGAAGATGAGATCGGCGCCCTGGCTGATCATGTCCTCCATGACCACCTCGGCCTCGGTGGTCTCCGGCACGTTCTCCGCCTGGAGCACGGTGACGTCCCCGAATGCCTCCTCGACCGCCAGGCTGCCCTCGTAGGCGGCCTGGTTGTAGCCGAAGTCGTCCTTGGGGCCGATGTAGATGAAACCGACGGCGTCGACGGTTCCGTCGCCCGAGGACACCGTTGTGCCCTCGGCTGGTTCGTTGCCCGCTTCGGTACCACAGGCGGTCGCCAGCAGCGACAGCGCCCCGACCAGGGCTACCGCACAGATGCGTTGCATTGTCTCGCTCCTTGGGTTCGGTGGAACAGGCGGACGGCGTTCAGCCGTCGAAGACCTTTGCGAGGGCCTCGGGCCCGTGGTGGAGGCGGTGGCGGCTCATCACCGCGAGGATCACGAGCACGGTCAGGTAGGGCAGGCTCTCCAGCAGGTAGCGGTTGACGTCCACGCCGCGTGCCTGGAGCTGGAGCTGGAGGGCGAGGGCTCCCGCGAACAGGTAGGCGCCGCCCACCGCGCGCAGGGGGTGCCAGGCCGCGAAGATCACCAGCGCGACCGCGACGAAGCCGCGGCCGACGGTCATGTTCTCGGACCAGTTGAGCGCGAAGGCGGTGGAGAGCTGGGCGCCGCCCAGGCCCGCGAGCGCGCCGCCGGCCACGACCGCCGCACAGCGCACGCGCGCGGCCGAGATGCCGAAGGCGTCCAGCACCTCGGGGCGTTCACCCGCCGCTCGCACCCGCAGCCCGGTCTTGGTGCGGAAGAGCATCCACCACACCGCCGGCGCCGCGACGAACGACAGGTACGTGAGCGGGTCGTGCTGGAACAGGACCGTTCCCACCAGCGGCAGGTCCGCCAGCAGCGGCACCGGCACGCGCGAGAACGCCTCGACGCCCTGGCCGACGTAGGCCTGACCGAAGAGGCTGGTCAGGCCCAGCCCCAGGAAGCTCACGACCAGTCCGACGGCCAGCTGGTTGGCGCGGCGTCCGATCACCACCCCGGCGAACACCAGCGCCAGCAGGGCGCCCGCGGCCAGTCCCGCCGCCGCGCCGGCCCACGGATTGCCCGTGCGCACGCCCACGATGTAGGCGGCGAGCGCTCCGCTGAGCATGCAGCCCTCGGTGCCCAGGTTGATCACCCCGCTGCGCTCGGCGACCACCTCGCCGAGCGCCGCATACAGGATCGACGTGCCGCCTCGCACGGCGCCGGTGAGCACGGCCTCGAGCAGCATCAGCGGGACCTCCCCGGCGCCCAGCCCAGGACGGCGAGCAGGAGCACCGCCATCAGGATGTTCACCGCCGAGCCGGACAGGCCGGACGCCAGCTTGAGACCGTTTCCGCCTACCGCGATGGCGCCGAGCACGACGGCTGCGGCGACTGCCTTCAGCGCGTGGTGGCGAGCCAGCCAGGATGCGAGGAAGCCGACGAACCCGAAGCCGAAGAGCATGTCGGGACGCAGGCGAGCCTCCACTCCGGCGAGCTCGACCATGCCGCCCAGCCCGGCCAGCGCGCCGCCGAGCAGCAGGGCGCCAAGGTGCAGCTCGCCCACGCGCAGTCCCGCGCGGCGCGCGGCCTCCGGGTTGCCACCCACGATGCGCAGCTGGAAGCCCCAGGACGTCTGGCGGAGCAGCAACCACACGCCGACCGCGACGGCGAGGGCGATCAGCACGCCGAGGTGGAACCGGTGTCCCCACAGGATCGGCAGCCGTTCGGGTCCTTCAAGCGAGCGCGAGTACGCCTGCCCGAGGCTGCCCGGGTCCTTCCAGGGGCCGAACACGAGCCAGGTGAGCACCAGGCCCGCGACGTAGTTGAGCAGCAGCGAGGAGATCGCCTCGCTGGTCGAGCTGAACACGCGCAGCACACCGACGACCAGCGCCCACAGGGCACCGCCGGCGACTCCGGCCAGCGCGAGGGCGATGAGGCTGAGCGGGGGTGGCAGCGCGCCGTCGAGCAGGCGCGCGGCGCCCATGGCGGACACGGCGCCCATCAGGAGCTGTCCCTCGCCGCCGATGTTGAACAGGCCCGCGCGCGCCGGCACCGCCACGGCGAGCGCGGCCAGCAGCAGGGGCGTCGCGCGGACCAGGGTCTCCGCGATCGCGGTCTGGCTGCCGGCGGCGGAGACCGCCATGGCACGCAGCACCGCGAACGGCGACGCGCCCTGGAGGGCCAGGAAAACCGCGTACACCACCACCCCGGCACCGATGACCGCCGTCCAGCGCGCGGCGCCCGGCAGGGCGGCGGAAGCTGCGGCCGCCAACCGCCGGCGCGCGGACTCCGGCGCGCGGACCAGCCCGTCGCGCCATGTCGTGTCGTGCCCCTCGGGGGGCTCGGCGTCCCGCGCCGCGGGTGGGGCGACCTGGCTCATGCGGCGCCACGCATCATCAGGCGCCCGATCTCCTGGCGGGTGGTCCGGGTCGGCAGGACCGTGCCCGCCACAGCGCCGCCGTGCAGGACGACGATGCGATCGGCCACCGACAGCAGCTCGTCGAGGTCCTCCGACACCATGAGCACCCCGACGCCGGCCGCCCGCTGCGTCAGCAGCACCTGCTGCGTGGCGCGGACGGAGGCGATGTCGAGCCCGCGCGCCGGGTAGGCCAGCACCAGCAGCGTGAGCGGCTGCTTGGCGAACGCGCGGCCCAGCAGCACGCGCTGGACGTTGCCACCCGACAGCGTCGAGACCTGCGCCTGCAGCGGGGCCAGCCGCAGCGGCGCGGCGTCACGCAGCTCGCCTGCCCGCCGGCGCAGCATGCGCCAGTCGAGCGTCAGCTGGCTTCGGGGAAACGGGCGCCCGTCCAGGACCAGGTGCTCGCAGACGTCCAGCCCCGGAACGACGGACGCCGCCTGGGGGTCTTCGAAGATCGCGACGGCGCCGGCCTCCAGCGCGTCGGCGGGGACGCCGTGCCGGATCCGGCGGCCGTTGACGGTCACGCGGCCCGACGCGTGGCGGCACAGGCCCATCACCGCGTCGATGAGCTCCCGCTGTCCGTTGCCGGACACGCCCGCGACACCCACGATCTCTCCGCGCCCGACTCTGAGGGCGACCTGCCGCAGCGCCGGCCGCCCGTCGTCCGTGTCCGCGTCGAGGTCCTCCACGACGAGTGCGTGCTCGTGAGAGCGGGTGCCGACACGATCCGAGGGCAGCGGGGGCACGGTGACGCCCACCATGTGGGCCACGAGCTCGTCGTCGCTGAGCGTGCGCGGGTCCGCGCCGGCCAGCACGACCCGGCCGCCGCGCAGGACGGTGACGCGGTCCGCAACGCCCCGTGCCTCCGCGAGCTTGTGGGTGATGAGCACGATCGCGAGCCCGCGCTCACGCAGCGCGGTGATGGTCGCGAGCAGCGACTCCACCTCCTGCGGCGCGAGCGCGCTGGTGGGCTCGTCCAGGATGAGGATGCGCGCCTCCGCCATGAGCGCGCGCAGGATCTCCACCTGCTGGCGCTCCGCCAGCGACAGGTCGCGCACCAGTCGCTCCGGCTGCACCACGATTCCGGCGTGCACTCCGGCGGCAAGAACCACCTGCCGCCGCGCGTCCCGGCCTCTCGGCAGCGACGACACGGACAGCGCGATGTTCTCCTCCACGGTGAGCGCCGGCACCAGCCGCAAGTCCTGGAACACCATGCCGATGCCGAGTGCGCGTGCGTCGGACGGGGCGTCGAGGCGGACCTCACGCCCGTCGACGAGGATGGCGCCCTCCTGCGGGCGGTTGACGCCGTACAGGACCTTCATGAGGGTGCTCTTGCCGGCGCCGTTCTCGCCGAGCAGCGCATGCACCTCGCCCCGCTGGATGTCCAGGTTCACTGCCCGATTGGCGACCACGTCGCCGAATCGGACCGTCACGTCGACGGCTTGGAGGACGGCCGGCGGCGCCGTCATGGCGCGTACTCCTCGCGGAGTCCCGGCAGGTCGAGGCCCGCGTGCTCGACGAGGCCGTGGGCGAGGGCGTAGGCACGGACGTAGCGGTGGCCCTCGAGGATGTGCGCGTGCATGAGGGCGACCGCCAGGTCGGGGTCGCCGGCCAAGATGGCGCGCGCGATCCCGGCATGCTGCTCGAACGTGCGGGACACGCGCTCGGCGTCGATGAACTCGCGCATGCGTATGGCGTGGATGCGGCGGTTGATCGTCCGCAGGGTCTCGAGCAGCACCGAACCGCCCGCCGCGGACGCCAGCGCCTCGTGGAAGTCCTCGTCCGCCGAGATGAGCGTGCCGTCGGCGTCCGCGGGCGGTGGGGCCTCTTGCGGACTGCGTGACCACGTCGCGAGAAGGTCCTCGACGGTTTCGCGATCCCCGACGCCGCCCGCGAGGCGCCGTACGGCGTGGGTCTCCACGGCGATGCGGACCGCATAGAGGTCGTCGAGGTCGGACAGGAGAAGCCGCGTGACGCGATACCCGGTGTGCGGGGCGTACTCCAGGAGTGCCTCTTGCGCCAGAGACCTCAGCGCCTCCCGCACCGGTGTGCGGGACACGCCGTAACGGCGGGCCAGCCCCTTCTCGGTGAGGCGCATGCCCGCGGGAAGCTGGTTCGTCGCGATGTCCCGCCTGATGCGCCCCGTGAGCGCCTCGGTCCGTGTCGCGCCATCCGTGTCGTCTTGCATGCAACGAGAAGGTAGGCAGGCGCTGTTTCCCGCCCGTTTCCGCGAGGCAACATGTCCAAGTCAATCCTGTTGTGTGCAATGGGGCCGTGCCGGAGGTGGGCCTGTCGGCCTTCCTTCGCCGGAGGAGTTCCCGCGAGCTTCGAGGTGGTCAGGAGCGGCGCAGGTCCTCGGCGCGCCAGGGCGCCCCGTCCGCGAGCAGCTCCGGGTCGCCGGTGAGCAGGAGGCCGTCCGCCGCCACCGCCGTTGCGGCCGCGAACGCGTCGGCGTAGGACAGCCGGTAGGACGCCTTCAGGCGCGCCGCGTCGAGCACGCGGCCGGGGGACGGGGCTTCCAGGGTCAGCCGGTGGCGCAGGTCGCGCACCACCTGATCGGCTTCGCGCGCGCCGTGCCTTCGGGCAACGACGTAATGGACCTCGCCCAGGTTGACCCAGCTCATGACGGGGCGGCCGCGTCGGAGCAGGCCGGCGACCCGGCTTGCCGCGGGCTCCGCGCCGTGGAGGTACGCCACTACCGCCCAGGCGTCGAGGACGCGGGTCACCACCGCTGGTCGCGCGTGCGCTCCTCGGCCCGCTCCGCGGCGAGGACGCCGAGCAGGTCGGAGCCGGCGAAGCGGCCTTTCAGCGGGCGTCGTGAGCGCACCGGTGCCAGCGCCACGTGCGCGCCCTCGCGCCAGAAGGTCACCTCGTCGCCCGGCGCGATGCCGAGCTCTTCGCGCAGCTCCTTGGGAATCACGACCTGCCCCTTGGGTCCGACGCGGTGAGTCATACTGTCGAGTATAACTCCGCGTGCCGTTGGTGTCAGCGACAGGCTGGCACATCGCCGCCGAACGCGTCAGACGTTTTCCACACGCTCCTCGCCTGCGTAGACGTTCATGCGTCCCTCGCGCAGGAAGCCGATCAGCGTCATGCCGGTCTCGCGCGCGAGGTCCACCGCGAGCGAGGACGGCGCGGACACGGCGGCCACCAGCGGGATCCCGGCCAGGAGCGCCTTCTGCGCGATCTCGAACGCGACGCGCCCCGACACCATGAGCATGTGCGAGCGCAGCGGAAGGCGCCCCTCGGTGGCGGCCCAGCCGATCACCTTGTCGACGGCGTTGTGCCGCCCGACGTCCTCGCGCAGGCACAGCAGCGTCCCGCCCGCGTCGAACAGGCCGGCCGCGTGCAGGCCGCCGGTGCGGTCGAACACCTCCTGGGCGGCGCGCAGCTTGCCGGGCAGCCCGTCGAGCAGCGCCGCCGGCACGCGCAGCGGGTCGTCGTGCACTGGGGTGGCCCGCCTGCGCACGGCTTCCAGCGACGCGGTGCCGCAGATGCCGCAGGAGGACGTCGTGTACACGTTGCGCTTGAGCTCGGGCGCGACCGTCACGCCGCCGCGCAGATGCAGGTCCACGACGTTGTAGGTGTTCAGCCCGGTCTCCGGATCCTCGCCGGCGCAGTAGCGCATGGTCTCCACCGCGTGCGCGTCGGCGACGATGCCCTCCGTCAGGCAGAAGCCCAGGGCGAGCTCGAAGTCGTGCCCGGGTGTGCGCATCGTCACCGACACCGCCTCGCCGCTGACGCGGATCTCCATCGGCTCCTCGGCGGCCAGCGCGTCCCATGCCCGGGTCGCCTCGCCGTCGCGCAGCTTGAGCACCGGGGTCTTCTCGATGCGCTTGCGCGCGCTCACGCGCTGTCCCGCAACTGCTCGATGAGCGCGCGCAGATGCGCGATGCGCCCGGCCTCGTCGAGCTCGGCGACGGCCAGGGCCGCGGCGTAGGCGGTGAGCGGGGCCAGCCGCCGCTCGCGGGTGTGCGCGACGACGCGCGTGAGATCCAGCACGGCGTCGGCCTCGGCGTCGCTCAGCGGCACCGTGCCGGCGGTCGCGGCCAGGTCGCGGAAGAACGGTTCGACGGAGTCTTCGGCCATGGCCGAATGCTAGGGGGGCGGATGCGAGGCCGCCTCACAGCCGCCCGACCAGGGCGAGCGGATCGTCTACGACGTCGTCGGCGCCGGCGTCGAGCAGCCGGTCGTCGCCGAAGCCGCCCGTACGGACCGCGAGGCAGCGCATGCCGACCTTGATCGCGGCCTCGGCGTCCCACGGTGAGTCGCCGACGAGCGTCGCGCGGTCCGGGTCCACACCGAGCTCCTGGCAGGCGGCCAGCAGCAGGTCCGGCGCAGGCTTCGGCGAGTCGACGTCGCCGGCGTCGGTGGAGTCCAGGTCCTGCCGCCCCAGTGCGGCCAGCAGCGCCTTGCGCACGGGCGGCTTGGCCGACGTCGCGATGGTGAAGGGCACCTTCCGTCGCTCCAGGTCCTCCACCAGCTCGCGGGCGCCGCGCGTGGGTCGCAGCTCGTCCGCGCGCTCCAGGAACAGGCGGTGGTGGGCGTCGGACAGCTCGGACTGCTGCTCGGTGTGGCGGCCGAGCAGCCACGGCACCAGGCGATCCGAGCCCATGCCGATGCCGGCGTGGACGCGCCACGCCGGCACGTCGAGGCCGGCCTCGCGCAGCGCCTGCTGCCACGTCTGCACGTGCAGGTACACGGAGTCGACCAGGGTGCCGTCCAGGTCGAGCAGGACGGCGGCGATGTAGGGGGTGCCGGTCATGGCGCCAGGAGTCCCCGCGCGGGGCGGCCGCTATGCTCGCGCGGCGATGACCGAACTGGACGACGTCCGAGCCCGCGCCGAGCGCTGGCTGGCGCATGATCCCGACCCCGACACGGTCGCCGAGTTGCGGGCGCTGCTGGCCGACGCCGAGCCGACGCTGCTGACCGCCCGCTTCGGGGAGCGCCTGCCGTTCGGCACCGCCGGCATCCGCGGCGCGATCGGCGTGGGCCCCGCGGCGATGAACCGCCTGGTGGTGCGCCAGGTCAGCGCCGGCCTGGCGCGGCGGCTGCTGGCCGAGCCGGACGCCTCCTCGCGCGGCGTCGTGGTGGGTCAGGACGCCCGCCACAAGTCCGACGAGTTCGCGGCGGACGCGGCCGCGGTGTTCGCCGCGCACGGGCTGCCCGTGCACCGCTTCGACGGGCCGGTGCCGACGCCGCTGGTGGCCTTCGCGGTGCGCATGCTGGGCGCGGCCGCCGGGGTGCAGGTCACGGCCTCGCACAACCCCGCCACGGACAACGGCTACAAGGTCTACTGGGGCGACGGCGGCCAGATCACCGCGCCGCTGGACACCGAGATCGCCGCGGAGATCGACGGCATCGCCGAGCCCTGGGACGTCGCGCTGGCCGAGCCGGGCGACAGCCTGCTGGGCGAGGTCCCGCCGGGCGTCGGGGAGAGCTACCTCAAGCTGACGCTGGACCAGCGCGTGGCCCCCGGCGCGACCGCCCTGCGCATCGTGTACACGCCGCTGCACGGCGTGGCGTGGGCGACGGTGCGGGAGCTGCTGTCCCGGGCGGGGTACGGCGACGTGGACGTGGTCGCCGAGCAGGCCGAGCCCGACCCGGACTTTCCGACGGTCGGCTTCCCCAATCCGGAGGAGCCGGGGGCGCTGCACCTGGCGATGGCGCTGGCCGCCCGGCGCGGGGCCGACCTGCTGCTGGCCAACGACCCGGACGGCGACCGCATCGCCGCGGCGGTCCCCGAACCGGACGGCCGCTGGCGCGCGCTGTCCGGAGACGAGATCGGCTGCCTGCTGGCCGACCACGTGCTCACCTACGGCGGCGGCGGCGACGAGCGCGTGGTGGCGACCACCGTGGTGTCCTCACGGCTGCTGTCGCGCATCGCGGCGGACCACGACGTCGGTTACGCGGAGACGCTGACGGGCTTCAAGTGGCTCGCCGCGGAGGCGGCGGCGGCGGAGGCTCGGGGTGGGCGCATGGTGCTGGCC
>DATMKC010000093.1:0-4792 GCA_035553555.1 Egibacteraceae bacterium
GGCCTGGAGTCGGTGTACGTGCACCTCAACAACGACTCGCCGGGCACCGACGACGGCGCCGGCGGGCCGGAGTGGGCGTACGCGCCGGGCATTCGCGAGGGCGTCCGGGTGGAGCGCGGGCAGTGGATCGGCTACGTCGGCGACTCCGGCAACGCCGAGTCCACGGGATCGCACCTGCATTTCGAGCTGCACGACCCCGAACTCGACGACCCGTGCCTGGACGGCTATCGCAACCCCACGTGGATGAACCCCTATCCCAGCCTGGTCGGCGCGTGGGATCGCGGCGACGTGCCGGAGCCGCCCGCGGGGGACGTGACGCGCCTGGCCGGCAGCAACCGCGTGCTCACCTCGGTCGTGATCGCGCGCCGCTTCGACCCGGGTGTGCGCGCGGTGATCGTCGTGCCGGAGGGCAGCCACGCCGAGGCGCTGGTTGCGGCGCCGCTCGCGGGGCTGCTCGACGCCCCGATCCTGCTGGCGGGCACCGCCGGGCCGTCCGAGGAGGCGCTGGCGGAGATCCGCCGCCTGGGCGCGGGCAACGCCTACGTGCTCGGCCGTGAGGACCAGCTCGCCCCGGCCACCGAAGCGCTGCTGCGCGAGGCGGGCGTGGCCAACGTCGCGCGCATCGCCGAGCCGGACCCCTTCGCGCTGTCGGCGCGGGTCGCCGAGGAGGTGCGCTCCTACTCCGAGGCGCCCAAGCTGGAGCGCGTGTTCCTGGCCGTGGGCGACCACCCGGAACCCTCGCGCGCGTGGCCGGACGCGCTGTCCGCCGGTGCGCTCGCGGCGCTCACCAAGGCGCCGGTCCTGCTGACGCGCTCGGGCGAGCTGCCGGAGGCGGTGCGCGACGCCCTGCGCGACCTGGCGCCGCCGCTGGTCCAGGTGATCGGCGGCCCGGGCGCGGTGGCCGATGGCGTGGAGGCGGCTGCGCGCGAGGCGGCGGGGGGCCAGAGCGCGCGGCTGGCCGGCAGCAATCGCTTCGCGACCTCGGTGGCGGTGGCCGACGAGGCCGTGCGCCTGGGGCTGTCGGCGCCGCGCGCGTGGCTGGCGACCGGCCACGCGTTCCCCGACGCCCTGGCGGCCGGCCCCGCCGCCGCCCGCGAGGGCGCGGCGCTGATCCTGGTGGACGGCAGGGAGCCGGGCGGTGCCCCGGAGCCGGAGGAGTGGCTGCGCGGCCGCGGCGTGTCCGACGCCATCGCCGTCGGCGGCCATGCCGCCATCACCGAGGAGGTGCGCCTCCACCTCGCCCGCGTGCTGACGGAGAGGCACTGAGAATCCTCGCAGGGTGGCCGCCTGAATCACACCGCTGTCATCCCTAGGGTACGGTCGAATTCGTTGGCGTGGCTGCGTACACTGATCTTGTACGGAACAATTCGATAGCCGGAACGCGTACAACACCTGGAGCGATCAGTGGCACGGGGACGACCGCCGCGGGAGGAGATCTATGCGCGTCTGGAGACACAGATCGACGAGCTCTGGCAGCGTATGGGCGGGCTCCCGAACCCTCTCGAGGCGGCCGATATCTGGACCGGGATCTGGTTCCAGGAGGCGCATCACTCCACTGCGATCGAAGGCAACACACTCGTCCTGAAACAGGTCGAGACGCTGCTCGCCGAAGGCCGTGCCGTTGGGGACAAGCAACTGAAGGAGTACATGGAGGTCCGTGGCTACGCGGACGCCGCAAAGTGGGTGTACGGCCAGGCCATCGAGCCTGGAGAGTGGACCAACGGCGAGTTGCTCAGTCTGACCGAGGTCCGGCGCATCCATGAGATGGCTATGACGCCGGTGTGGAATGTCGCGCCTCCAAAAGAAGCCACGCCCTCCGAGCGCCCGGGCGCTTTCCGCCAACACGAGATCGAGCCGTTTCCCGGAGGGATGCAGCCCTGTCCGTGGGTCGAAGTGCCGGCTCTGATGGCGGATTGGGTCGAGGCGGTCTGTAATGTCGACCCGCAGGCGACGAACTTCCCCGAGCAGGTGGCCGCCGTCCACTGCTGGTTCGAGCAGATCCACCCCTTCCTCGACGGGAATGGAAGGGCCGGGCGGCTGGTGCTCAACCTCATCCTGGTGCGCCTGGGCTACCCGCCCGCGATCATCTACAAGAACCAGCGCACTGCGTACCTTCGTGCGCTCAGAAGAGGCGATCAGGGCGAATTCGGGGCGCTCGGCGAATTCATCGCCAGGGCCGTGCTGGACAACCTCTACAAGTTCGTCGTCCCTGCGGTCGCCGGACCCGCGCGACTCGTCCCGCTTGCTGCGCTGGCGACGAACGAGATCAGCGCCGGTGCGCTGCGAGTGGCCGCCATACGGGGACGGTTGCAGGCCACCAAGGGGCCAGACGGCCAGTGGCGCAGTTGTCGCAATTGGGTCGACGACTACACGAAGAATCGCTTTCGCCGCGGCGCCGCCTGAGCCCTACCAGTCCTCGGCCTTGGGCTCCGGCCGGCCGGGGAACTCCTCGCCCGCGTTCTCCTTCAGCGGCACCATCACCTTGCGCTGGAACTCGCACACCACCGTGCCGTCCTGCTTGTAGCCGATGGTCTTCACCTTCACGATGCCGCGGTCGCCCTTGGAGGTGAGCTTCTTCTCCAGCACCTTGGTCTCGGAGTAGATCGTGTCGCCGTGGAACGTCGGATTGGCGTGCTTGAGGTACTCGATCTCCAGGTTCGCGATCGCGCGCCCGGACACGTCCGGCACGCTCTGGCCGAGCACCACGGAGTACACGAGGTTGCCGACCACCACGTTCTTGCCGAAGTGGGTCGCCTTCTCGGCGTAGTTGCGGTCGGAGTGCAGCGGGTGCTGGTTGTAGGTGATCTGGCAGAACAGGTGGTCCTCGTGCTCGGTGATCGTCTTGCCGGGCCAGTGCTTGTAGACGTCGCCGACTTCGAAGTCCTCGTAGTACCGCCCGAACTGCATCCTGGCTCTCCCTTGTCCCGTGACCGCGTGGGTCGCTCGACCGGGGATTCTCGCGCAGGTCAGCCCAGGACCGGAAATCGGGGGTCGTCGTGGGGGATCCGCCCGGTGGCCACCAGGACGAAGCGGTCGCGGCCCAGGTTGCGCGGCCGCGGCCCGTCCAGGAGCCCCTCCAGGATCTCCACCGTGATGTCCGCCGCCTGCGGGTCGGGGTCCGCCGGCCGGTCCAGCGCCCGGCGCAGGTCCATGTGGTGCACGACCGCCTCGAGCACGCGGGTGGCGCTGTACTCCTGCACGTGCATGGCGCCGAAGGGAGTCGCCATGATCCGGTCGCGGCCCGCCTCGGAGGCCTTCGCGACGCTGTCGCGCCAGGCGGCCGCGAACGCCTGCGGCACGTCCGCCGCCGGCAGCGACTCGGCCTCCCTCGCGGTACGCGCCGCGACGCCCGGAGCGACCTCGGCCGGGTCGTACTGGAAGTAGGACACCCGGTCCTTGACGGCGCTGCCCTCGACCGGCTGGCCGAGGTAGGCGGCCAGGCGCCCGACGCCGCGCGTCAGGTGCACGCACAGCTTGTGCACGCTCCACTCGCCCAGGGCCGGCCGCTCCCACGCGTCCGCGCTCACGGTGGCCAGCGTGGCCTCGATCCGTTCGCATTCGGCCCGCAGCGCATCCAGTTCCCGCATGCCGTCAGCGTAGGGCGGACGCGCCGCCTGCGCCCGGTCCACGCGCGTGCGGATTGGCTCCCCGGCGTCGCGCAGCGTTCAATGTGGCGACCCTTCCGTCCGACCCTCTAGGAGCTCCGGTGGACGTCTCGCTCGACCAGGCCCGCACGCTCATCGACGCCGCACGCGCCGTGGTGGACGGCGCCGCCGCGCGCCTGGCCCAGGCCAGCGCCAAGGACGGCAAGCTGGACATCGGCCTGATGGACCGAGAGCAGATCCTGGCCTACGACCTGTCGAGCCTGGCGAGCCAGGTCACCGCCGCCGAGGAGATGCTGGACTACGGCGAGCAGGGCGAGCTCGAGCGCATGCTGACAGTGGGCTTCGCCGGCGAGGTCGTGGCCGACCTGGCCGGGCGGATGCAGGGCCGCGCCGAGGCGTGGGCGGCCGGCGACGCCAACCCGCTCGACGACGCCAAGGTCCAGGACGCGCTCGCCGCCGCGCGCTCGCCGGAGCTGCGCGAGGCCATCGCGGCGCGCGTGCTGCGCAACCCGGAGCTGCCGCGCCACCTCGACGAGGAGATGTCGATGGTGCGCGAGACCTTCCGCGACTTCGCCGAGAAGAAGGTCAAGCCGGTCGCCGAGCACGTGCACCGCACCGACGCCGACATCCCCGACGACATCATCAGCGAGCTCGCCGGCATGGGCTGCTTCGGGCTGTCGATCCCGGAGGACTTCGGCGGCTTCGCCGCGCCGACCAGCGCCGGCCACAGCGAGAACGACTTCATGTCGATGGTGGTGGTCACCGAGGAGCTGTCGCGCGGGTCGCTGGGCGTCGCGGGCTCGCTGATCACGCGGCCGGAGATCCTGTCCAAGGCGCTGGTCAAGGGCGGCACGGACGAGCAGAAGCAGCAGTGGCTGCCCAAGATCGCCGCGGGCGAGCTCATGTGCGGCGTGGCGGTCACCGAGCCGGACTTCGGCTCCGACGTCGCCGGCCTCAAGGTCCAGGCGGTCTCCGACGGCGACTTCTACGTCGTCAACGGCACCAAGACGTGGTGCACGTTCGGCGGCCGCGCGAACCTGCTGATGCTGCTGGCGCGCACGGGCGCCCCGGAGGACAAGCACAAGGGCCTGAGCCTGTTCGTGGTGGAAAAGCCCAGCTACCCCGGCCACGAGTGGTCGCACGACGGCGAGCACGGCGGCCGCATGGACGCGCGCGCCATCGGCACC
>DATMKC010000094.1:0-13706 GCA_035553555.1 Egibacteraceae bacterium
GTTCGTGGTGCTGAGCAGCCGCATGGCCGCGGCGACGGGCGCGGACAAGACCTCCATGGTGGTGTTCTTCGGCGAGGATCGTCCGGGCCTGCTGCTGCGCATCCTGGACGAGTTCGCGCTGCGCGGCATCAACCTGACCAAGATCGAGTCGCGGCCGACCAAGCAGCAGTTGGGCGAGTACTGCATCTTCATCGACGCGGCGGCTCACCCCGTCGAGCCGCGCATGGCGGAGGCCCTGCGCAGCGTGCACCGCCACGTCGCCGAACTGCGCATCCTGGGGGCGTACCCGCGCGCCGACGGCGTGGCGAGCGCCGCGGCCCCGGCCGACTCGGAGCCGGCCTACCGGGAGGCGGCCGCGTGGTACACCGGCCTGCTGGAGCAGATGGACCCGTCGTGACCCACGGCCACGCGAACGCCGACGAGGAGGGCGACGACCCGGTCGTCCACCATCGCGGGCTGCTGCTGATCGTGGCGCTGATCGGCCTGCTCGGCGTGGTCGGCATGGCGGTGCCGCCGCCGTCGGACGAGTTCTCCGCGCTCGGACCCGCGGCGCCCGACGAGCTCGCGCCGGACAGCCTGCTCCTGGATGGCCGGATCACGGGCATCGAGGTGGCCGACATCGCCGGAGACGACCCCACGCTGCTGCCAGGCGCGCTGCATTTGGATGTCACCGTTGTGCTGGAGGACGGCGGCGAGGTCACGTTCCCGATGACCGACGACACGGGCGACACGTTCCAGGTCGGCCAGCGCGTGCGCGTGGTGGAGATCCCCGCGCAGGACGGCCGGCCCACGTACTACATCAGCGACTTCCAGCGCTCGCGGCCGCTGCTGATCCTGCTGGGCCTGTTCCTGGCCGCCGTCATCTGGTTCGGCCGGCTGCAGGGCCTGCGCGCGCTGCTCGGCCTGGGTGTGACGCTCGCGCTCATCAGCGGCTCGCTCGTGCCCTCGATCATGCAGGGCAAGAACCCGGTGCTCGCCGCGCTGTCGACCGCGGCGGTGATCATGATCGTCACCCTGTACCTGTCACACGGCTTCCACCCCAAGACCACGGCGGCGGCGATCGGCACCGCGGCGGCACTGGCCCTCACGGGGCTGCTGTCGTGGGTGTTCGTGGAGGCGGCGGCGATCACCGGCATGACCAGCGAGGAGGCGCGCATGGCGACCTTCTCGGTGGGTGGGCTGTCGCTGAAGGGGCTGCTGCTGGCGGGGATCATCATCGGCGGGCTGGGCGTGCTGGACGACGTGACGATGTCGCAGTCGTCCACGGTGATGCAGTTGCGCCGGGCCAACCCGCGGGCGTCGTTCGCCGAGCTCATGCGCGGGGGCATCGCGGTGGGGCGCGACCACATCGCCGCGACGGTCAACACGCTGTTCCTCGCCTACGCCGGCGCGTCGCTGCCGCTGCTGCTGCTGTTCACCACCAGCCAGGACTCGCTGGGCACGATCGTGACGTCCGAGGTGGTGGCGGTGGAGGTGGTCCGCACGCTCGTCGGGTCGGTGGGGCTGATCGCGGCGGTGCCGTTGACCACGGCGCTGGCCGCCGCGCTGGTCCCGCGAGTGTCCACAGCTTCCGCCCCGGCCACAGCTTCCGCCCCGGCCACAGCTTCCGCCCCGGTACGGGTGCAGTCCCAGAGCGATGACTCTGAAAGTGCACCCGGTGAGGGGGGCGGGTCGCAGGACGCCGAGGTGGTGCGGCCGGCGGCCTTGCGCCACGACGACGAGTCCGACGAGGAGTGGGAGCAGCGCCTGCGCGACGCCTACCGCCTGCCCCCCCGCGGGCCCGGCGGCACGGACTAGTCCGCCCGGGGGGTTTTGGGATATGGCCCGTGATGCGCGGCCGCGTCCTGCCGTTGTCCCAGGTAGCGACGCCGCAGCGGGTGGCGTCCCTGCCGAGAGGATCGCGTCGTGCTCCCTGGATGGGTCCAGCGTCACCTGGCCGTGGCCGGGCTGTCGCTGGTCACCGGCGCGGCCGCGATCGGCCTCGCCGTCGTGGGTGTCGGCCCGCTCGGCCAGGTCGCGGCGAGCGTCCACGGGGCCGGTGCGGCACTGAGCCGCGGCGTGCTGTCCGTGGTCATGCCCATGGACCCGCCCGCGCAGGACGCCGAACCGGCCGCCGAGGAGCGCGAGCGCGCGCCGGAGGCCGCTCCGGCGGACCAGCCGGTGGAGTCGCAGGGAGAGTCGCCGGAGCCGGAGCCCGAGCCCGAGGAGCCGGCGCCCAGCGCGCCGGTGATCGGCGCCGAGCGGCCGGACACCGAGGGGCTGCTGGCGCCGGCCGGCAGCGTGCTGGATGGCGACGTGGTCGACTCGGGCGCCGACGACGTGGAAGCGTCGGCCGGCGGCTCCGGGCAGGAACCCGACGCGGCCGAGCGCCTGTTCAAGCCCGTGCAGGATCTGACCACGGGAGCGCTGCGCTAGCCTCTCGCGCATGATCGACATCCGCCTCCTGCGCGATGACCCCGACGGTGTGGCCGCCCTCATGGCACGGCGCGGCGTGCCGCGTGAGGACATCGACCACATCGTGTCCCTGGACGCCGAGCGCCGCGGGCTGATCGCGCGCGGCGACGAGTTGCGCGCGGAGCAGAAGGCCCGTTCCCGGGAGATCGGCTCGGCCAAGCCGGACGAGCGCCAGGCCCTCATCGACGCCGTGCAATCGGTCTCGGCGCAGCTCGACGAGCTGGAGCCGCTGCAGGCCGCCTCGGAGCAGCGCATGCTCTCCGCGCTGGCGCGGCTGCCCAACCTGCCGCACCCGGAGGCGCCGGACGGGGACACCGACGCCGACGCCGTGGAGCTGTTCACGTTCGGCGACAAGCCGGCGTTCGACTTCCCGGTGCGCGACCACCTGGAGATCGGCGAGGCGCTCGGGATCATCGACATCCCTCGCGCGGTCAAGGTCAGCGGCAGCCGCTTCAGCTTCCTGCTCGGGCAGGCGGTCCTGCTGGAGCTGGCCCTGGTCCGCTACACGCTGGACCTGTTGATCCAGGAGGGCTTCACGCCGGTGATCCCGCCGGTGCTCACGCGCGCGGAGGCGCTGTACGGCACGGCGTTCCTGCCGTTCGGGGAGGAGCAGCTGTACCGGATCCCGGAGGACGAGCTGTACCTGGTGGGCACGTCCGAGGTGCCGCTGGCCGGCTACCACATGGACGAGATCCTGGACCTCGACGCGCTGCCGGCCCGCTACGGCGGCTTCTCGACCTGCTTTCGCCGCGAGGCCGGCACGTACGGCAAGGACACGCGCGGCATGTTCCGCGTCCACCAGTTCGACAAGGTGGAGATGTTCAGCTACGTGCGGCCGGAGGACTCCGAGGCCGAGCACCTGCGCCTGCGCGACCTCCAGGTGCGCATCCTGTCCGGGCTGGGGCTGCACGGGCGCGTCGTGGACATCCCGGTCGGCGACCTCGGCGCCAGCGCCACGCGCAAGTACGACGTGGAGGTGTGGCTGCCGGGGCAGGAGGCCTACCGCGAGCTCACCAGCGCCTCCAACTGCCTGGACTACCAGGCGCGCCGCCTGCGCACGCGCTACCGCACCGAGGATGGCGAGAACGAGATGGTGCACACGCTGAACGGCACGGCGTGTGCGGTGGGGCGGACGATCATCGCCTTGCTGGAGACCCACCAGCTCGCCGACGGCACCGTGGCGGTGCCCCAGGCGCTGCGGCCCTACCTGGGCGCCGACCGCATCGGCTGAACGGGTCGAGAACGCCCGGCCGAAAAGATTGACAACCTTCGATGGAGCCCTCTATGGTCCTTACATCGAAGAACGTCGAATCAGGAGGTCCGGTCATGAAGCGTCTGCGCCGCCGTCCCGCGCCCGTCGTGTTCTGCGGCGAGGGCAACAAGGTCTGCAGCCGCCGCGCCGTGGCCCGCGAACTCCGTGAGCAGTCCAAGGCGTCGGCCGCCTTCGGCCACCTCGCCTGGAAGTAGGAGGCCCGCCATGTCGCGTGTGCAACTCGCCCTGAACGTGTCCGACCTCGACCGGGCGGTGGCGTTCTACTCCCGCCTGTTCGGCGCCGAGCCGGCCAAGCGCCGCCCCGGGTACGCCAACTTCGCCGTGGAGGATCCGCCGCTGAAGCTCGTCCTCATCGAGGGCGAGGCGGAGGGCGGCACGCTCAACCATCTGGGCGTAGAGGTGGCGGACACGGCCGCGGTCGCGCAGGCCGCCGGCCGCCTGAGCTCGGAAGGGCTGGCGACCTCGGAGGAGCAGGGCGTCGAGTGCTGCTACGCGGTGCAGGACAAGGTGTGGGTGTCGGACCCGGACGGCGCGCCATGGGAGGTGTACGCGGTCCTGGCCGACTCGCCCGTGCTGGTCAAGGCCCAGGGCTGCTGCTGACGGCCCGATGACGTATCCGGAAATAGCCCTTCAGGACTAGACACGGATTACCGAATAGATAGATGCAACCGCGCGGGATGTCCCCCCGTCGTCCCCCGCGGGCACGCGAGCAAGACTCGCACGGGAGGCCTTCGGCGTGAGCCGGAGGCCTCCTCTCGTGCGCGCCGGTCAGGCCGAGTCCAGCAGATGGCGCTCGTCGGTGGGTTCCAGCTCCTGCCACAGCAGGGCGTCGATGTCGGCGGGGTCCAGGAAGGCGACATCGTCGGCCTCGCCGGACTTGCGCCGCCTGTGCAGCGCGATGGCGTCCTCGAGGCGCCGGGCCTTGGCGGCCATCCGCATCGCGACCCGGTCGCGGTTCTCCAGCTCAAGGCGCAGCCGCTCGAGTTCGGCCGCGACCGCCACGCTGTCGTCCATCCTGCCCCCGTATGGCGCCGCCACGACGTGCCGTGGCGGACGGTCAATGGTGTCCTGGCGCGCCATGGGCGATGGACTAGAGCGATGATCGGCGCGCGCAGCGCCGGCGCGCCCCGTCGCAACCAGGCGTGCCGATGCGCGGAGGCTGAGGGATTCGAACCCTCGAGAGGGGAAACCCCTCAACGGGATTAGCAATCCCGCGCCATAGACCTGACTAGGCGAAGCCTCCTGGGTGCTCGCGGTGCCGGAGTGCTCCCGGCGGCGAACGACGGCGAGTGTATCGACCGCACCGGCCACCTGCGACCCGGCTGCCTACAATCGCGGCACGGAGGCGTGGCCGAGTCCGGCTGATGGCGCAGGTCTTGAAAACCTGTGAGCGGTTCTGCCGCTCCGTGGGTTCGAATCCCACCGCCTCCACGATGCCCGCCTGCCAGCGGTGGAACCGGACCGGGCGCCGCGGTGTACGGATGCGGACGGCATCCGGGCAGGCGGAGACGACGTGCGGGGAGTCGCGCTGGACGAACAGGAACTGGTCCGCCGGGCGCGCGGCGGCGATCTGGCCGCGTACGAGGATCTCGTCCGGGCGCACCAGGCCGCGGCCGCACGCCTGGCCGCGATCCTGGCGGGCCCCGCGGACGCCGAGGACATCGCGCAGACGGCCTTTGTGAAGGCGCACGCCGCCCTGTCCCGCTTCCGCCACGACGCGCCGTTTCGCCCCTGGTTGCTGCGCATCGTGGCCAACGAGGCGCGCAACACCGTGCGAGGACGCCAGCGTCGCGCCGCTCGCGACACGCGCTGGAGCCAGGAGCCGATCGTGCCCCAGCCGGACGTCGAGCAGCACCTGCTGGCGCGCGAGCGGGATGCGGCGCTGTGGGCGGCCCTCGATCGGCTGGGGCATGCCGACCGCGCCGTGCTGGCCTGCCGGTACCTGATGGAGTTGTCCGTGGCCGAGACGGCGGCGGCGCTGCGCTGGCCGCCCGGCACGGTGAAGTCCCGCCAGAGCCGGGCGTTGCGGAGGCTGGAGCGGCTGCTGGCCGGCCAGGAGGTGGCCCGATGAGCGTCGTGGAGGAGCGGCTGCGCGCCGCGGGCGCCGCCCTGGCGGACGCGCCGGTGCCGGATGTGTCCGGCCGGGTCATGGAGCGGCTGGAAAGCGGGCGATCGCGGCGGGGACCGGCGTTGCCCCGCACGCTCGCCGCGGCCGCGGCGGCGCTGGTGCTGCTGGCCGGCACGGTGCTGGTGTTCCCCTCGGCGGGTGCCGCCTTGGCGGACCTGCTCGGCCTGCCGGGGCTGCGCATCGTGTTCGAGCGGCGCATGCCGCCCGTCCACGGCGGGCTTGCCCTCGGCGAAGCGGTGTCGCTGGCCGAGGCGCGTGCCGCCACCGCGTTCCCGTTGGCGTTCCCGAAGGCGCTCGGCAGGCCCGACGAGGTCTGGCTGGACCGGCACGCGGTACCGGGCGGCCAGGTCACGCTGCTGTGGCGGCCGGGACCCGGCCTGCCCGCGTCGGGGCCGCATCGCCTCGGCGCACTGGTCACCGTGCTGCCCGGCAGGCTGGACGCCGGCGCGCTGGCCAAGTCGCTGTGGCAGGAGGACACGGAGCTGACCGCGGTCCGGGTGGGCGGCCAGGAGGGCTGGTGGGTGTCCGGCGCGGACCATGCGCTGGTCTACTTCGACGCCGAAGGCGGCGTGCGCGCCGACCGCAGCAGGCTCGCGGGGCCCACGCTGCTGTGGCAGGACGGCGAGGTGCTGTACCGGCTGGAGTCCGGCCTGTCCCTGGCGCGCGCCTTGGAGGTCGCCGCGTCGGTGCGCTGAGGGGGAACCGGCTTCCTCCTGCGCGGAACCGGGCGCGTCGCGGCGGTGTCGTGACCGTGACCGCGTCAACCCGGCTGTGAAGGGGGACCCATGCGCACCCGCACGCTGCTCGCGCTGTTGCTGCTCACGTTGCTGCTGCCGGCCGCACCGGCGTCGGCCGGCGGTGGACGCTGCCACGAGGGGTTCACCGACGGGCAGGGGCCCAAGGTCACCACCTCGGGAGGCTGTTTCCTGCCCACGGTGGTGCGCGTGGCGCCCGGCGACACGGTGACGTGGCGCAGCGGCGACGGGGTCGGGCACAACGTGGTGACGAGCGCCGGATTCGGCGGGGACCTGCCGCCCAAGACCCCGCTGACCCACACCTTCGCCGAGCCGGGCGTGTACCCGTACGTCTGCACGCTGCACCCCGGCATGGTGGGCGCCGTGGTCGTCGGCGACGGCATACCGCAGAAGGCGTCGTTCGTCCCGGCGTCGGCGGCCGTCGAGGCGGGCCCCGCCGACGGCGCGCCGCGGTGGGCGCTGGCCGCCGCCCTGGGGCTGCTGATGGTGCTGGCATTGGCCCGGGCCGGCATGCGGAAGCGGCGCGCCGCCGGCCCCGCGCCCTCGTAGCGCCCTGCCTCCGCTCCCTCCGCCCGAACTGGCCGTGGACCGCCGCGGTCCCAGGGGCCAAGATGCCCGCCGGAGCGCGACGCGACGGACGCGGGAGTGGGCGGATGCAGGGACTGATGCAGGACACGCCGTTGACGCTGCAGATGGTGCTGCGGCGGGCGGGCACGCTGTACGGCGACAAGGTGATCGCCACCAAGACCGCAGACGGCGTGCGACGCCGCACGTTCGCCGAGACCGTGGAGCGCGTGCACCGCCTCGCCTCCGCGCTGCGCGATCTGGGGATCGGCCCGGGGGATCGCGTCGCCACGTTCGGCTGGAACAGCGACCACCACCTGGAGGCCTACCTGGCGGTGCCGTGCATGGGCGCCGTGCTGCACACGCTCAACATCCGCCTGCACCCCGACCAGGTCGCCTGGATCGCCGACCACGCCCAGGACAGCGTGGTGCTGGTCGACGCGTCCCTGGCCGAGGCGTGGAGCCAGGTCAAGGACGTCGAGTCCATCCGTCACGTGGTGGTGATGGACGACACCGGCCAGGGCGCGGGCGTCGTGCCCGGCGCGCTCGACTACGAGGAGCTGATCGCCGGCGCCTCGCCGGCGTTCGACTGGCCGGAGCTGGACGAGCTGTCCGCGGCGGCCATGTGCTACACGTCGGGCACCACCGGCGACCCCAAGGGCGTCGTGTACTCGCACCGCTCCTCGACGCTGCACGCGCTGGCGTCGCTGTTCGCCGACAACCTGGCGCTGTCCGAGCGCGACACGGTGCTGCCGATCGTGCCGCAGTTCCACGTCAACGCCTGGGGCATCCCGTACGCGGCGCTGATGACCGGCGCATCCGTGGCGATGCCCAGCCGCTTCATGGACCCGGCCTCGGTCGCCGCGCTGGTGCGCGAGACCGGCACGACGATCTCCGCCGCGGTCCCCACCGTGTGGCTGGGCGTCCTGCAGGCGCTGCAGGGCGGGCAGGTGGACGCGGCGGACCTGGCCACGCTGAACCGCATCGTGATCGGCGGCTCGGCCTGCCCGGAGTCGCTGATGCGCGCCTACGACGAGCTGGGCGTCAACGTGGTGCACGCCTGGGGCATGACGGAGACCTCGCCGCTGGGCACGGTGGCCCGCGTGAAGACCACGGTGCCACAGGACCAGGTGTGGTCCCGGCGGCTCACGCAGGGCCTGCCCGCACCGACGCTGGACGTGCGCATCGTCGACGACGCGGGCGTCCCGCAGCCGTGGGACGGCGAATCACCCGGCGAGCTGGAGATCAGCGGGCCGTGGATCGCCGCGGCCTACTACGACCCGCAGGCGCCCGATGGCCGTGGCGGCGAGGACCGCTTCGCCGACGCCGAGGGACGGCGCTGGCTGCGCACCGGCGACGTCGCGGTCATCCATCCCGACGGCTACGTGCAGCTCGTCGACCGCGTGAAGGACCTGGTGAAGTCCGGCGGGGAGTGGATCTCCACCGTGGAGCTGGAGAATTTGCTGATCGCCCACCCGAAGGTTGCCGAGGCCGCCGTCATCGCGGTGCCGCACCCCAAGTGGGACGAGCGCCCGCTGGCGTGCGTGGTCAAGGCCGACGACTCGGTGACGGGCGCCGAGCTGCTGGAGTACCTGGCGGGGCACGTGGCCAAGTGGCAGGTCCCCGACGACGTGGTCTTCATCGACGAAGTGCCCAAGACCTCGGTCGGCAAGTTCGACAAGAAGGTCCTGCGCAGCCAGTTCGGCCAGTACCAGCTCCCGGAGAGCTGACGGGGCGGGAGTCCGGCTCGCGGCGGGACTTTCGGCCCTGGGGGACCGGGGACGCGATGCGCAGCATGGACACCATGACGATGCCTCCCACCCCCGCGCACGCCCCGAGCCGCCACTACGAGCGCCTCACGCACCAGGAGTGCCTGGACAGGCTCCAGCGTGGCGGCGTGGGACGGCTGGCGTTCTCCGACGGCCCCGCGCCGGTCATCGTGCCCGTGAACTACGGGATGCTCGGCGACACGCCGGTGCTGCGCACGGCGTTCGGCACGGTCATCCACGGGCTCGCCGAGGGTGAGGGCGTCGCCTTGGAGATCGACGAGGTCGACCCGATCACGCACCTGGCGTGGAGCGTGCTGGTGCGCGGCCGCATCGAGCGCGTCACCGACCCCGCGGACCTGCTCGCCTGCGAGGCGCTGCGGATCGAGGCCTACGCGCCGGGGCGGCGGACGCACTGGCGGCGCATCGTGCCGATCAGGGTCACCGGCCGCGTCATCCGCTGATCAGTTCGACGATGGCGGCGGCCAGCTCCGGGCCGCTGTCCTCCTGCAGGAAGTGGCCGCCGCTCACGGTGCGGTGCGCCATGCCGGCGGTGCCGGGCACGAGCTTGCGGAACACCCGGTCCCCGCCCGCGGTGATGGGGTCGCCGTCGCTGAAGGTGCACAGGAACGGCTTGTCCCACGCCGACAGCGTCTCCCACGCCTTGCGGTTGTCCTCGGCCGCGGGGTCCTCGGGCGAGGTGGGGACCAGCATGGGGAAGCGCCGGGCGCCGGCCTTGTAGGACTCCTCCGGGAACGGCGCGTCGTAGGCGGCGACCTCCGCCTCCGACAGCTCCCGCTTGGACGCGCCGTTGACGATGCGGCCGATGGGGAACTCGGGCGTCTCCTGGCTGAAGCGCTGCCACGCCAGAAACGCCTCCGACGGCTCGTGATCGCCCGTCGGCAGGAAGGTGTTGCCGGCCACCACCCGCGCGAAGCGGTCCGGGTGCTCGCCCACCAGGCGCAGGCCGATGAGGCCGCCCCAGTCCTGGCCGAACAGCGTCACGCCGCTCAAGCTCAGGTGGTCGAACAGCAGCGCGCGCATCCACTCGACGTGGCGGGCATAGGTGTAGTCGGCCTGCGCCGCCGGCTTGTCGCTGCGGCCGAAGCCGATCAGGTCGGGCACCACGACGCGCAGCCCGGCGGCGGCCAGCGGCGGGATCATGTGCCGGTACAGGTAGCCCCAGGTGGGCTCGCCGTGCAGCAGCAGCACGGGCTCGCCGTCGCGCGGGCCCTCGTCCACGTAATGGGCCCGCAGCCCGTCGCCCACTTCGGCGTAGCGCGGCTCGTACGGCCAGTCCGGCAGTGCCGAGAACCGCTCGTCCGGTGTGCGCAGGACCTCCATGACGCGCTCCTATCCCGGCAGCTCGGGCGCCGGCTCGTCTTCCTCCAAAGCGGTGCCGGGCAGCTCCCGCCCGGAGGGGGACAGCATCGCACCCGCGACGCCGAGCAGCGTGAGCGCGCCGCCCAGCACGTGCGAGCGGCCGATCGCCTCGCCCAGGAACGCCCATGCCAGCGTGCCGGAGATCACCGGCTGGGACAGGCGCACCACCGGCGGGACGTTGGCGGCCACGTAGCGCAGGGGCCAGGTCATCACGAAGTGGCCGAGCGCGCCAGGCCCGGCGGCGACGGCCAGCGCGTACAGGTAGTCGTGGGAGTCCATGCCCCGGACGGCCTGACCGGTGGCCAGCAGGAACAGCGACACCCAGATCGCGGCCGTCACCATCACGCCCAGCAGGAACGGCACCACGGGGATGTGGTCGCGCGAGACCTTGGACACCAGGAAGAAGCCGGCGAAGAACACCACGTTCAGCACGGCCATGACCGTGCCCGGCAGGTCCCCCGCCGGGCCGGTCGACGCACCGGTGACCACCACGGCCGCGCCCGCCATGGCCAGGACGGTCCACAAGCGGAACCGCGCGCCCATGCGCTCGCCGAACAGGGGGACCGCGGCGATCGCCACGATGATCGGCGAGATCGTGCCGATGAGGGCGACCGTGGTCACCGACGTGGCCTTGATGGCGGTCATGAACAGCACCTGGTGCGTGCCGAACGACAGGCCGGCCAGCAGCGGCCAGCGCCAGGCCGCCAGCGGCGGAAGGCGCCCGCCGGCCAGCCGCCACACAAGCGTGGCCAGGCCCAGGACGGCCACGCCCAGCCACAGCCGCCAGAAGCTGAACACGGGCCCGGGTACTGAGGACGCCCCCACGAACACGGGCCCCGTGGCGTACAGCGCCGCGCCGAAGAAGATCATCGCCAACGGATGGCGCGCCGCGACGCCATGTGCCGCGGCACGCCGCCTCGCGACCGACTCTCTCGCTGCCTCTCGCGCCATGTCGGGGCAGCGTGCCACACGGCGCCAAGCGCCTCGGGTGGGCCGATGGACGGTGTGCGGCTCGCAAATGCGGCGGGTACTATCGGCGCCCGGTCCGCCTTGGCGAGGCCGCCCGCGCCGGTAGCTCAGTGGATTAGAGCATCTGACTACGGATCAGAAGGTCGGGGGTTCGAGTCCCTCCCGGCGCGCTTTCTGCGATGTCCCGAGACATGGTCACACCCAGTCTCGGGACATCGTTGCGTTTGAACGACCGGCGTCGGTGGCCCCGAGAGGCCAGTCACGCGGCACGTGTCAGTCCGTGCGAGTTCGGTGGTCGGTGTCGGGGAGCAGTTTCCAGAGCTGGCGTTGAAGTTCCGTGGCTTGGCGGAGTGGTGTCTGGGCCCAGGGCTCGTAGCGGTCTTCTTCCAGGGGTGGGCCGACCCAGAGCGATTGGGCTTGGATGGCCAGGCGGTTGACCTCTTGGGGGCTGTCGATGCGGGCGATGGCGCGGCTGGCCAAGTGGATGAACTTGACGATGTCGCAGTCGAGCTGGTCGATGACCCTGATCGCTTCGTTGCGCTGTTGGATGTGGGCGCCGGTGGCGCGGCGCGCTTTGGCGAGCACGTCGCGGATGCGGGGCAGGGCGATGGAGGGGTCCTCGTCGGGCCACAGCCATCCGGCGAGTTTGTGCTGGTGGACGAGCCCGCCGCGCAGGGCGAGGATTTTGAGGGCGGTGGCGGGCTTTCTGGGGGGCATGGGCATCTCGGTGCCGTTGCGGATGATTCTGGGCGGTCCGAACAGCCGCACTTGGAGCAGGCCGGGTTCTCGGCGTTCACGACGGCTCACTGGCGGCGCTCCGCGCGCACGCCGCGACTGTCTCCCTTGCGGGTGTGGACCGCTGGGCAGGGAGTGGCTGGCGCCACGGTGGACGGTCCGGGGGGATAGAGGGGCATGGGCGTCGCTCTGTCCTACGTCCTAGGCATTCGGGCACGCTGACGCGGGTGGACTGGCCCACTTCGCGCGGCCACTGAACGCGCGGATTGCTCGGCCCTTTCGGCCGAGGGACAAGAGATACAAAAAAGATACATCTGTTTTGGGATGCCTAATCGCGCCAGGCCCGGCCCCCAAGAATGGCGGTGTGGGAACGTACTCGCGGGACGTACCCACAACGCACCAGTCGCGTACCGTTGCGCCAAAAGCGTCGCGCCGCGCTCGGGCCACGACCACCGATGCCTTAAATCAGTTGTATCGAGTTTGTATCTCATTTGTATCTCCCCGTCGGCCGGTCATAAGAATAGGAACATTATTGCCGTACTCTTGCCAGCCGTGGTTGGCGGGACCCGGTCATGGGACAGCGCCAGTGCATCGGGCAGCGGCGGCCGACGGGGAGACACGACGAGATGGGCCTGTACGGGGGAGCGTTGAGCCGCACGCATGCGGCCTTGGCACTGGCCATCGTGACCGTCTTGACGCTGGCGGGAGGGGCTGTGGTGGCCAGCGAGTTCGGCCCCGTGCCCGTAAGTCGCCAGCCGGCGCCGGATGCGCGGGTCAACGAGGGGTCACCCGAGATCGCCGTCGTGTTTGATGAGGACATCGCACTCGTCGAGGGGGCTGGTGCGCCGACCATCGTGGACGCTGCGGGCGTGTCGCGGCCGGGTGTGACCTCGGCGCTGGAGAACCCGCGGAAGCTGCTGATCCAGTACACCGGCCCGCTGCCGGACGGCGGGTACACCGTCACGATTCCTGAAGGGCATGTGTCCCGGGCTGATCTGCCGATGTCAACGAACGCGACGATCACCTGGAAGTTCCAGGTCGACACGGTCGCGTCCCCCCCAGTCGTGGCCGCCGTGGACGACCCCGTGAACCTCCAGAAGCAGTCGGCCGTGGCTGTTGCGGGCACGTCTGAGCCGGGAAGCACCGTGACGGTCGAGGCGTCCGATGGCGTCAAGATTTTGGTCAGCGCCCCCGGCCTCACGGCCAACCAGGACGGGCAGTGGGACACGACGCTGAACGTGACGGACCTGGCCGACGGCCCCTTGACCGTCTCCGCCACAGCCACCGACCTGGCCGGCAACACCAGCCCGCGGTCCGCGCCCCGTCACACCCGCAAGGACGCCACCCCGCCGACGGTGCGGCTGACGGTCCCGGCCGGAGCAGTCTCCGCGACATCCAAGCCGGGCATCGTGCTGGAGTTCTCCGAATCCGTGCGGCCGACTCCGTACGACGGCGAAGACGGTGTCAGGGTGCGGCAGGGCTCCGTGACGCTGGTGCACGCCGACTCCGGTGAATCGGTCGAGGGCGTGACCGGCGTGGTGGAGGCGGCCACGGGCACGCTCCATGTGCTCTATGAGGGGGAACTCGACGACGGGGACTACACCGTTTCCGTTGCCGAGGACACGGTTCGCGATACCGCCGAGAACCCGAACGACGCAGCGTCCCTCGACTTCAGCGTC
>DATMKC010000095.1:0-7666 GCA_035553555.1 Egibacteraceae bacterium
CAAGGGTACGGAGCCAGAGCCCGCCACATACGAAAAACCGGTGGGAAAGACTTTGGAGAATCGACAAGGCGGTTGCGGCGTACAACGGCGGGCAGGAGGTGGCGGCATGCGCGCACGCGTGAGCAGGTGGACGACGGCGGCACTGGCGGCGCTGCTGGCGCTGGGCGCGCTGGCCCCCGCGGGCGGCCAGGTGCCGGCCGAGCCGGACGGCCCGCGCATCGGCACGTCGTTCCCCGAGGACTTCCCGGTGATCGTGGACCACTCGCTGGGGGTGCCCGTGATCGGCTTCGGCGCCAAGGGGCCGGTGACGCGCGTTCCCGTCGTGCTGTTGCATGGCAACAACGACACGCCCTACCCGACGGACTGCAACGGCGCCTACGGCAAGATCCAGGCGCTGGCGCAACACTTCGCCGACCACGGCTACGCGCCGAGCGAGCTGTGGGCGCTGGGCTACCAGGGCGAGCAGTGCGACCTGGTGACCTCGCCGCCGAACCGCTCCGGCCCCGCGCACTCCACGGTGGAGAACGTGCCAGACCTGCGCGCGTTCGTGCATGCCGTGCTGGCCTACACCGGCGCCGGCCAGGTCGACATCGTCGGCCACTCGCTGGGCGCGACGCTGCCGCGCGAGTGGATGCGCCAGGACGGCGCCCACCACCTCGTGCGGCGGCTGGTGTCCATCGACGGGCCGCACCACGGCATCATCAACTGCTCGCCGAACCCGCGGAACATCTGGCAGACGCCGGCCAGCGGCGGCTTCACGCCCGACTCGGCGATCTGCGTGGAGTACGGCGCGGACGACACCCCGTTCCTGCGGGCGCTGAACGCCGGGGACGAGACGCCGGGGCCGACCGAGTACTTCGCGATCCGCAACGCCGACGCGAGCTTCGTGTTCATGGACCGCCAGGACGGCCGTGTGCCGCCGGTGCCCGCGGAGGACCGCGAGGGCCGCCCGCACGACTTCTCCATGAGCGCCGCGCTGGCGGGTGCGCAGCGGTCGCTGGACGTCACCGGCGCGGGCGCCTACGACGACGCGCTGGCCGCCGCGCACACCGGCGTCGTGAACAGCCCTGAGGTCTGGGACGCGGCGCTGGCGTTCCTGACGGAGGGCACGGAGCCGCCCGCGCAGGAGGTCGTCGACGACGGCGCGCCCGGCGGCCCGGCGTCCACGGGCGGGCCGGAGCTGCCCGCCAGCGGCCCGGCGTTCCCCCTGGCTCTCGCCTTGGCGGTGCTGGCGCTGGGCCTCGCCCTCCTGCCGCCCCCCGCGCTGCGCAGGCGATAACGGCCACCATCGGCCGGAATCGACTCCGCAGCGGAGGGATCGGCGTTAGGCATCCGGTTATCCGGACGTACCGGTGGCATGTCCCGAGCCCTGTGTCTCCTCATCGGCGCGGTGCTGCTCGTACCCGTGGGCACCGCCGCTCCCGCCGCCGGCGAGGGCTTGCAGCTTCCCGACCTGAAGCCGCGCTCGTCGACCGTCGCCTACAACGCTGCGACGGACGAGTTGTGGTTCCACACCCACGTCGAGAACCACGGCGAGTACGCCTTCGAAGTGCTCGGCTCGCCGCACACCGACGGCCCGTCGCAGTACGCCCACGCCGACCAGTGCGTGCGCTGGGCCGACCCCCGGGTGCACGTCGGCTCCAAGGTGTGCGCGGAGTACCAGCGCATCGGTCGGCTGGTGTGGCACGCCGAGCACCGCCATCTGCACCTGGACGGCCTGGCGCGGTACACGCTGTTCCACGTCGGCGAGGACGGTTCGCTGAGCGAGGTGCGCAGCTCCGACAAGGTCGGCTTCTGCCTGACCGACACGTGGCCGCTGCGGTACGAGCGCTTCCCGCAGCGCGTCCACCCGCTGCTCGACCCGGCGCTGGACGACCAGTACGGCTTCCGGCGCACGCAGACCGACCGCTGGTACTTCGAGTGCACGTACGCCTACGGCGTGGTGCCGTGGCCGAGCCTGCGCATGGGCATCTCACCGGGCTGGAAGGACATCTACAACGGTCCCGTGCCCGGTCAGCAGTTCCCGGTCGGCGACCTGCCCGACGGCCAGTACCGCTTGCGCACGCGCCTGAACACCTCGGACAGCTTGCGCTTCCGCGAGGTGAGCCTGGACGACAACGAGCACTGGCTGGACGTCTGCCTGCACCGGGACGCCCAGGGCCGGCGACAGGCGCGCGAGGGCGCCTGCTGATCAGTAGTAGTAGGGGAAGGGCGACCAGTCCGGGGCGCGCTTCTCCAGGAAGGCGTCGCGGCCCTCGACCGCCTCGTCCGTCATGTAGGCAAGGCGCGTGGTCTCGCCGGCGAACACCTGCTGGCCGACGAGCCCGTCGTCGATCAGGTTGAAGGAGAACTTGAGCATGCGCTGCGCGGTCGGGCTCTTCCCGCAGATCTCACGACCCCACTCCAGGGCGACGCGCTCCAGGTCGGCGTGGTCCACGACCTCGTTCACCATGCCCATGCGCTGCGCGGCCGCGGCGTCGTACTCGCGCCCCAGGAAGAAGATCTCACGGGCGAACTTCTGCCCGACCTGGCGCGCCAGGTAGGCCGAGCCGTAGCCGCCGTCGAAACTGCCGACGTCGGCGTCGGTCTGCTTGAAGCGCGCGTGCTGGCGGCTGGCCAGCGTGAGGTCGCACACCACGTGCAGGCTGTGCCCGCCGCCGGCCGCCCAGCCCGGGACCACGGCGATGACGACCTTGGGCATGAAGCGGATCAGGCGCTGGCACTCCAGGATGTGCAGCCGTCCCGCGCGGCCCGGGTCCACGGTGTCGGCGGTCTCGCCCTCGGCGTAGCGGTAGCCGTCACGGCCGCGGATGCGCTGGTCCCCACCGGAGCAGAACGCCCAGCCGCCGTCCCTGGGGGAAGGGCCGTTGCCGGTCAGCAGCACGCAGCCGACATCGGTGGACATGCGCGCGTGGTCGAGCGCGGTGTAGAGCTCGTCCACGGTGTGCGGGCGGAAGGCGTTGCGCACCTCGGGACGGTCGAACGCGATGCGCACCACGCCCGCGTCGACGGCGCGATGGTAGGTGATGTCGGTGAAGCCGAACCCCTCCACGGGGCGCCACGCCGACGCGTCGAAGATCTCCGAGACAGGGCCCATGGGGCGACAGGCTAGCGGCTGCGACGCCGCCGGCCCGCCGCCCCCGGCGGTGCCGTCTAGCTGACCTGGAACAGCGCGTACATGCCCTGGAAGAAGTGCGGCACGCCGTCCTCGCCTTCGACGAAGCAGGCCATGCCGTACAGGCCGGGCTCGAGCTCGGCGTTGACCACCGCCGTCTCGCCGGGAGCCGCGTCCGTGCTCTCGCCCACCTCGGACTCGAAGTGCTGCTGCACGTCCTCGCCCGCGTCGATGGTCGCCCGCACCTGCTCCTCGGTGACGTCGGCCTTGAAGCGCACGATGCTCATGTGGTGGGGCTGCTCGCCCTCGTTCGTCATCACGAACGCGGTCTTGCCGGCGGCGATGCCGTCGGGCAGCACGAACTCGAGGTCCCTGGCGACGACGTCCACCCGGGTGGCGTCGGGGTCGGGCTCCTGCGCGACGGGCCCCTCGTCCTCATCCTCTTCGCCGTCCTCGCCGTCCTCGCCGTTGTCCGGGCAGTGCTCGGACTCGTAGGACTCGATCGCGTCGAACGCCTTGTTGACGTCCGGGTCACCGAACGCGTTGGTGCCCTGCTCCCTGAGGCCGTTCGACGCGACGGCGATCTCCTCGGCGATCTCCTCGGGGGCCAGCTCCTCGAGCCGGTCCAGTTGCTCCTCGGTCGGCAGGCTCTCCCCGTCGTCCAGTTCCGCCACGTAGTCGCAGTACGCGGTGACGGTGTCGCCACCGTCCGCACTGTCGGCGTCGTCATCGCCGCACGCGGTGAGCATGAGCAGCAGCGCGGCCGCAATGGCGGCGGCGCGGGTGAGACGCAGAAAACGATGCATCGAACATTCCTCCCGACCATGAAACGATTCGCCGCCGGCGGCGGCGGCGCAGCATACGCGTCCGGAGTGTCCGGATGGCGTAAGAATCAGCGCGCCTGCCTCAGGCCGCGGGGCCGCAGAAGAACGGCTCCCCGATGCGGGCGGCGGGCACGGTCGCGCGCAGCCGCACCCAGCCCGCCTCCTCGTGCAGCGCCTCGACCCCCGAGGCGGGACCGCGTCCGAGCCACAAGGTCGCCGGCCTGCCGGACGGGCAGGTCAGCGTGACGTCCAGGTCCAGGCCAGGCACCGGCTCGGCGATGCGGAACGCCGCCCCGATGGGCGGGCCCGCCAGCTCGGTCCACTCCACCACGTAGGCGACGCGGGACGGCGCCTGGGCGGTCGGGCGGGCATCGGCCCACGACGTCCACACCGACTGCGCGCGGACGACGGCGGCGTCCGGGATGGGGCGGCCCGGCCGGTCCACCAGCGGGCGCACGTCCGGGCCTGCGCGGTCCAGGTACAGGTGCCATGGCCCCGTCCGCCGCTCACGGCCGATAGTGCCCCGGAATGCGTCGCCCGGCTGGATGTCCTGCAGGCCCGGCACGTAACCCTCCATGCAGTGCGGGTCGGGCCCGTCGTCGACGTAGCAGACCCAGCCGTGACGGAAGCCGGTGAGCCAGCCGGAGACCTCGCGGCGCTCCTGCCCGGACTCCTGCCAGTAGCCGTAGGCGTTCATGGCGAGCAGCGCGACGACCAGCACGCCGACGACCGAGCGGGCCGGGCGTCGCCACAGCCACGCGGTGGAGCCGGTCAGCGCAACCGCCAGGCTCACGGCGGTTCCGAGCAGCGCGAGCTCGGCCAGTGCGGCCAGGACCGCGCCGCGCGCGCAGGGGCTGCGATCCCAGCAGGTGAACACCATGGTGACGGTGAGCACCGCCGTCGCGCCGAACAGGGCGACGGCGAGCACCACGGCCATCGCCCGCGTCCGCATCAGCAGGATGATCGGCGCCCGGCCCCCTCACCTTCACCGTGCGGAGTCGGTTCCGGCCGATAGTGGCCAGAATCGACTCCGCAGCGGGATCACAGGCCGAGGTCGCGGCCGATGAGCTCCTTCATGATCTCGTTGGTGCCGGCCCAGATCTTGGTGACGCGCGCGTCCTGCCACGCGCGCGCCACGCGGTACTCGTTCATGTAGCCGTAGCCGCCGAAGATCTGCACGCAGTGGTCCAGCACGTCGTTCTGCACCTCGGCGCTCCACCACTTGGCCTTGGCCGCGTCGATCGCGCTGAGCTCGCCGCCGGCGTGCGCGGCGACGCACTGGTCGACGTAGTGCTGGGTCACCTCCACGCGCGTGACCAGGTCGGCCAGCAGGAACTTGTTGTGCTGGAACTTGCCGATGGGCTGGCCGAACGCCTGGCGGTCCTTGGCGTACTGGACGGTCTCGGCCAGGATGTCCGCGGCCTGGCCGATGTTGGTCACCGCCGCGCCGAGCCGCTCCTGCGGCAGCCGCTCCATCATGTGGATGAAGCCGCGGTCCAGCTCGCCGATGCGGTTGGCGTCCGGGACGCGCACGTCCTCGAAGAACAGCTCGGCGGTGTCGGACTCGTGCTGGCCGACCTTGTCCAGCTTGCGCCCGCGCGTGAAGCCCTTCATGCCTTCCTCGACGCCGAACAGCGTGATGCCCTTGGCGCCCTTCTCCGGCGACGTGCGCGCCGCGACCACGACGAGGTCTGCGGTGTAGCCGTTGGTGATGAACGTCTTGGAGCCGTTCAGGATCCAGTCCCCGCCGTCGCGCACCGCCGTGGTCCGCAGCGCGGCGAGGTCGCTGCCGCCGGACGGCTCGGTCATGCCGATGGCGGTGAGGATCTCCCCGGAGCAGAAGCCGGGCAGCCAGCGCCGCTTCTGCTCGTCGGTGCACAGGTCGACGAGGTAGGGCGCCACGATGTCGAAGTGGATGCCGAAGCAGCTCGCGTAGCTGACGCCGACCTTGGCGAGCTCCTCGGTCAGCACGGCGTTGAAGCGGTAGTCGCCCGCCGCGCTGCCGCCGTACTCCTGGGCCACCTCCAGGCCCAGGAAGCCCTGCTTGCCCGCCTCCAGCCAGATCTCCCGGTCGAAGCCGCGCTGCTGGATGAAGCGCTCGTGGTTGGGCCGCAGATGGCGGTCGCAGTACTCGCGCGCCGACTCGCGGAACGCCTCGTGGTCCGGACCGAAGATCGTGCGTCGCACCGCTGTGCCTTTCCCGCTGTGCCGATGGGCCGATATCGCCAATTGCCGCATCGGGTTATACCCCCCTGGTCGGCGGCGTGAGGCGGGGGACGATGGACAGGGACCGAGAGGAGTGGGGCGAGCCGCACGGCCCCATGCCGTGGCGTCCGCGCACGGGGGCGCTCGGTTGCCTGGCGCTCGTCCTGGCACTGGTCCTGGTCGCGTTCGCGGTCCCGGCCGCCATCGACAGCGGCCTGGAGGACCTGCCGCCCGAGCGCCGCGCCGCCGGCGCCGAGGCGCTGATGCTGGCGTCCATCGGCTGCCGCGACAACCCGATCGGGCGGGTCCTCGCCCCCGCGCTGAAGCTCACCTGGCTGAGCCGCGCCTGGGACCCGGCGGCCGAACCACAGGCGGGATGGCGCCCGGAGATCGCCGCCCGGTTGCGCTCCTACACCTGTTCGGCCTGCCGGTGGGCGACAGCACCATCCTGGACGGCGGCGGCATCTCCTGCTGGGCGGTCGACCTCGAGCGGGACTACCCGCTGGCCTCCGCGCTGGCCGCGACGTGGGACGCCGGGCCGGCGCGCTTCCTGATCCGGCTGCCGGACGACGTGTTCGGGCCGACCGGCGTGGTCGGCCGCGTCGACCTGGGCCGCGGAGAGGCGGTCTTCGACCTGCCGCCGCCGCCCGGTCTCGCCGGGCTGCCCTACTTCGACGCCGCCGCGCTGTTGGCGGCGGTCTTGGCGGAGGCGCCGAGCTGGGTCTACCTCGGCAGGACGGAGGAGGGCGCGCGCTTCGGCCGCCGCGACATGGCCGTGGCGGCCGCGCTGGACCGCGACTGGGTGGTGGTCGCCGCCACCATCGGCGGCGGCGGCCGGCTGCGCAGCGTCGAGTACCTGCTGCCGGCGCAGGCCACGCTGCGGCCCGCCGTGCTGCGCCTGTTCGACTTCGACGGAGCGGAGCCTTTGGACCACGCGGCCGCAGTACCCTCGTGACGGTCGGGAGCGCGGCAGAAAGGCGAAGGCGTGCGGGCGCGGAACATCGTGGTGGTGCTGTGCGTGGTGTGGCCCCTGGTCCTGGGGCCGGCGGCGGAGGCGTCCGTGCCGATCATCGCCGGGCAGTCACCCCTGCAGCGCCTGGCGGAGTCGCGGCGCACGGCGCTGCGCGCCGCGGAGGCCCTTCGCGGCCTCGGCGGCACCCGCTTGCCCGTGCCGCGCCCCAACGGGCGCTGGCTGATCACGTTCACCGACGCCGAGACGGCCGCGGCGGCCGTCGACTCGCCCCTCCTGGCGGGGACCGGGGCGCGCGGCATCGCGCGGCGCGTCCTGCTGCTGGACCGCCTGCCGGACGGCCTGACGGCCACCGAGTTGGCGGCAGCGCTGCCCGGCGCCCTGGCCGTGGAGGCCGACAAGTCCGGGTACCGCGCCGCGCGCGTGCCGTCCGACCCGCTGGTCGCCGAGCAGTGGGCCCACGAGCAGGCGCGCGCGTTCGAGGCGTGGGACACGACCACGGGCGACGCCGGCGTGCTGGTGGCCGTGATCGACAGCGGCGTGTGGGCGGAA
>DATMKC010000096.1:0-11562 GCA_035553555.1 Egibacteraceae bacterium
ACGCCACGCCGCGCAGCTGCATCGCCGCCAGGACGGGCAGCGCCGCGAACTCCAGCTGGGCCACGCGCGTGAGCCCGTGCCCGACGAGCTCCCGCCACTGCTGGTCGAACACGCCCCAGGTCGCGGCGGCGTCCGCGGCCGCGTAGGCGAGCTGCTGCTCGGTCGGGTCGGCCTGGCCGGGGTCCTGGAACGTGTCGCGCACCGTCTTGTCCAGGCGCATGCCCAGGCGGAAGTCGGCCAGGCCGGCCAGTCCCAGGCCCGCCTCCGTGGACTCGCCGCCGTCCAGCAGCTGCTGGGCCAGCATCGTGTCCGCGACGCGGCGCACGCGCAGCCCGGCCATGGACAGGAAGCGCAGGTCGAACGCGCCGTGGTGGAACACCTTGAGCGCCTGCTCGTCGGCGAACAGCGGCTGGAGCACCAGCGGGTCGACGCGCTGGGCGTCCAGCACCAGCACGGGACGGTCCGGCCCCGCGGACACCTGGACGAGCAGCAGCCGGTCGCGCAGCGGGTCCCAGCCTGTGGTCTCGGTGTCCACCGCGACGATGCCCGCGCCGGCCGCGTGCTCGCTCAACCAGCCGCGCGCGAGGTCGGCGGTGTCGGCGAGCTGATAGTCGACGGGCTGCTGCATCGGCCCCAGTCTGCACGCGAGGGAACGAAACGGCGCCGCCGTGCGTCGGACCTGCCGACCTGATGCATTCGAGAAAGGCTCCACCGATGCGACCGCTCGCGCTCCTGTTCGCCGCCACGCTGCTGCTGACCGCCTGTGGCGACGACGCCGCCTCTCCCCCGGACGAGCCGGTCCTCGACCAGCCGGCTGACGGCGGGGACCCGGCCGGCACGCAGCCGCACGACGACGAGCTGGCGTCCATCACCGGCACCTTCGGCGCGGACGCCGGGCTGGAGGGCGGCTGCGCGTGGGTGGAGACCGACGGCCAGCGCTACGAGGTGCAGTGGCCGGAGGGCTACACCGTGGACTTCGCGGCCGACCCCGTGGTGCTGCGGGGGCCGGACGGCGCGGCGGTCGCACAGGCCGGCGACACCCTGACCGTGGAGGGCTCGGTGAACACCGACGTCATGACGGTGTGCCAGATCGGCCCCGTCTTCACCGGCAGCGCGGTCGCCGCCCGGATGCACCTCGAAGTGCACGTGCGGCGCGCCGCCGCGGGCGTTGCCGGAGTCGCCGTTGTAGGCGATCAGCTCGCCCGCCTCGACGCGCCGTCCCGGGCCGTAGCCGGGGTGGATGCGCCGCAGGTGCGCGTAGTAGTAGACGTTGCCGTCGTCGCCGCGCAGGTACAGCCCCAGGCCGCCCAGGCGGGAGCTGGACTGCCGGCTGATCACGCCGTTGGTCATGGCGTACACCGGCGTGTTCATGGGGGCGAACATGTCCACGCCCTTGTGGCGGCGCCCGCCGGAGCGCGGCGCCCCCCACGTGTCGCGGAAGTGGAACGGCCGGCCCAGCGGGCAGGCGTACACGCCGTTCTGCCGGGCCCGGGACACCTTGCGCTGGCGGCCCCGGCGGCTGACCAGCTCGCCCTCGCGCGCCTTGGCGTCGGCGAAGGCCCGGCCCAGCTCGGCGCGCAGCTTGGCCAGGTGCCGCTGGTCGCGCGCCAGGCGCTGCGTGACCTGCTCCAGCTCGGCCTTGCGCCGGGCCAGCGTGAGCCGGGCCACCGCGGCCCGTTCGATCGTCTCCTGCTCCCGTCGGCCCAGGCCGGCCAGCAGGCGCGAGCGCTGCACCACCTCGGCGGGGCCGCCCGCGGTGATGAGCTGCTGCAGCACGCCCATGTCCCCGCGCTTGTACAGCGCGACGGCGCGGGCGTGCAGGGCGCGATCGGCGTGGGTGGCGCGCTCCTGGAGCGCGGCCACGTCCGTCTCGAGCGTGTGGCGCAGCGTCTCCGCCTCGTCCACGCGCGCGGCCACGTCCTCCAGCTGCTGGCTGACCTGGGCGATGCGCTGCTCCAGCTCCGCGCGCCGCGCCCGCGCCTTGTCCAGCGACGTCGCCGCCAGCGACTCGCCGGCCATGGACAGGGTGAGACAGGCCACCAGGACGGTGACCCCGATCACACGCAGGCGGGACGGGATGTGGACGGTCATCTCGCTTTCGGCGGGCGCGCGTGGGCAAGCCGCCGGGGAAGGGAATCGTCAAGAGCGTACTCACCCGCCGAAACGGACGGCAAGGCGCCCACGAGCCCGGAGAGCCCGGCGAATACGTTGAAATCGGGCATGTCGCCCTGGCCCGTTGGACGGGTCGGCGGGCGGCGAGCGACAATCCCCCGGCACCGTGCGCTTCCCCGACCCGAGAGGAACGAGCGAACCGATGCGCGAGAAGGATCGACCCTGGCTGATGCGGACCTACTCCGGGCACTCCTCCGCCCGGGCGTCCAACGAGCTGTACCGCACCAACCTCGCCAAGGGCCAGACGGGCCTGTCGGTCGCCTTCGACCTGCCGACGCAGACCGGCTACGACGCCGACCACGTGCTGGCGCGCGGGGAGGTCGGCAAGGTCGGCGTGCCGATCTGCTCCATCGACGACATGCGCACGCTGTTCGACGGCATCCCCCTGGGCGAGATGAACACCTCCATGACGATCAACGCGACGGCCGCGTGGCTGCTGGCGCTGTACGTCGCCGCCGCCGAGGAGCAGGGCGCCCCGCGCGCGGCGCTGCAGGGCACCACGCAGAACGACATCGTCAAGGAGTACCTGTCGCGCGGCACCTACGTGTTCCCGCCGCAGCCGTCCATGCGGCTGACCGCCGACGTCATCACCTACACCGTTCGCGAGATCCCCAAGTGGAACCCGATGAACGTGTGCAGCTACCACTTGCAGGAGGTCGGCGCGACGCCGGTGCAGGAGGTCGCCTACGCGATGGCCAACGCCACCGCGATCCTCGACGCGGTGCGCGCCTCCGGCGCGGTGCCCGAGGCCGAGTTCGGCCAGGTGGTCGGGCGCATCAGCTTCTTCGTGAACGCCGGCATCCGCTTCGTGGAGGAGATCGCGAAGCTGCGCGTCATGGCGGACCTGTGGGACGGGCTGTGCCGCGAGCGCTACGGCGTGACCGACGAGAAGCTGCGCCGCTTCCGCTACGGCGTGCAGGTCAACTCCCTGGGCCTGACCGAGGCGCAGCCGGAGAACAACATCGCGCGCATCCTGCTGGAGATGCTGGCCGTCACCATGAGCAAGAAGGCGCGCGCCCGCGCGATCCAGCTCCCGGCGTGGAACGAGGCGCTGGGCCTGCCGCGGCCGTGGGACCAGCAGCTCAGCCTGCGCATGCAGCAGATCCTGGCCTACGAGACGGACCTGCTGGAGTACGGCGACCTGTTCGACGGCTCGCCGGTCATGGCCGGCATCGAGGCCGAGATCGCCGAGGGCGCGCGCGAGGAGTACCGCAAGGTGCTGGAAATGGGCGGCGCCGTGGAGGCCGTGGAGTACATGAAGACCGAGCTGGTGCGCAGCAACGCCGAGCGCATCCGCAAGGTCGAGTCCGGCGAGCGCACGGTCGTCGGGGTCAACAAGTTCGTCGAGACCGAGCCGTCGCCGCTGGTGAGCGAGGAGGACGCGGGCATCCTCACGGTGGACCCGCGCGCCGAGGCCGAGCAGATCGAGCGCCTGGAGGCGTTCCGCGCGACACGCGACAACTCCGCGGTCGCCAAGGCCCTCGACGCGCTGAAGCGCGCGGCCGAGTCCGGCGAGAACATCATGCCGGCGTCCATCGAGGCGGCCCACGCCGGCGTGACCACCGGTGAGTGGTCCGACGCCCTGCGCCAGGCGTTCGGCGAGTACCGCGGCCCGACCGGCGTGTCCGGGCAGACGGCGGCCATCGACATGGCGCAGCTGGAGCAGGCGCGCGCCAAGGTGGCGGAGGCCGAGAAGGCCGTGGGCGGCAAGATCAAGCTGCTCGTGGGCAAGCCCGGCCTGGACGGTCACAGCTCCGGCGCCGAGCAGATCGCGGTGCGCGCGCGCGACGCGGGCTTCGAGGTGATCTACCAGGGCATCCGCCTCACGCCGGCCCAGATCGTGCGCGCCGCGGCCGACGAGGACGTGCACGTCGTGGGCCTGTCGATCCTGTCCGGCTCGCACGCCGAGCTGGTGCCGCAGGTGGTGGACGGCCTGCGCGAGCAGGGCCTGGACGTGCCCGTGGTGGTCGGCGGCATCATCCCGCCGGCCGACGCGAGGATGCTGCGCGAGCGCGGCGTCGCGGCCGTCTACACGCCCAAGGACTACGAGGTGACGCGCATCATCGGCGAGATCGCCGACCTGGTCGCCTCCCGCGCCGCCCAGCCCGCCTGACCGGGGTGTGTCGAGTAAGTCAACGCCACGTGTACTGAGTCGACACACCCCGGGTTCAGGCGGGGTGGCCGGTCTCGATGAAGGCCAGGGCGCGGCCCCACGCGTCGGCGCAGTGCCCGGCGTGCCCCGTGCGCGCCCGGTCGAAGAAGCTGTGCGGCGCGTCCGCGTAGACGCGGACGTCGTGCGCCACGCCGCTGGCCCGCAGCGCGTCGGCGTAGCGCTCGACGTCGCCCGGCGGGATGCCCTCGTCGGCCTCGCCGAACAGCGCGAGCACCGGGGCGCGCAGCCGCCGCTCCCGCGCCAGCGACTCCGGTGACGCGCCGTCCACGCCGGCCGTCACCGGCCAGCCGTAGAAGCCGATGACCCCGTCCACCCCTTCGGCCGCCGCGGCCATCAGCGCCGCGCGGCCGCCGAAGCAGAACCCGGTGACGAACACCCGCTCGCAGCCTGCCTCGCGCAGCGCCTGCGCCGCCGCGGCGATGTCGAGGTGGACCGTGGCCGAGGCGTCGGCGACCAGCGGTCCGTACGCGAAGCCGGCGCCGCGCCACTCGGCACCGGCGGTGCGGCCGTACTGGTCCACCGCCAGGGCGTGGACGCCCGCTTGGGCGTACTGCTCGGCCAGCCGTTCGTAGAACGGGTGCAGCCCGCGCACGTCCGGCACGATCACGATGCCGGGAGCGCCCTGGCGCCGCGTCGTGGCGACGGTCGCCGCGCACTCGGCGCCATCGCTCGCGGTCAGTGTCCGCCGTTGCACGCCGGCGAGCATGCCCTGCGCGGGCGCCTCGGGCGGATGGTCGTCAGGCTCGTGGCACACGGCATGCCTCCACGGTCGGGGCGGTCATTCGACCACTCACACCGGCACCAGGCGCTCATGCGGCCCGGCGGGCAGCTCGACGCCCACGGCGTCGCGCAACCCGGTGAGCTCGACCACCGCCTCGGCACCGAGCCGCAGCAGGGCACCGCGCGGCAGGCCGAGCAGGTCGACGCCGCGCGTGGTGACGTTCTCGCCCATGCGCCCCGGCGAGACCGCGAAGCCCGCGGCGCGCAGCTCGTCCAGCAGCTCGGCGTGGATGAGGTGGACCTGGCGGAGGTTGGGCTGGGTGTGTTCGCGCGCGACGCGCGAGCGGTGGCGCACCGTGCGACCGGCGTGGGCGTCGCCCTCGACGCCGAGCCCCTCACTCAGGCGGATCCAGAGCTGGTTGCGCTTGGCGACGGTGTGGCGCGGGCTCGCGCTCACCGCCTCCACCACGCCCGCCATCGCTCCCCCTCAGTCCAGCGCGTAGCCGTCGGCCCGCAGCGCCTCGCGGAGCTCGGCGATGTGCTCGCCGCCGCGCGTCTCCAGCTCCAGATACACCTCGACCTCGTCCAGCTCGAAACGCGTGCCGTAGCGATGGTGTTCCACGGCCACGACGTTGGCCCCCTCGCGCGCGATCAGCGCCAGCATCGCCGACAGGGCGCCCGGCTGGTCCGGCAGGCGCGTGCGGAACGACCACGTCCGGCCCTCCTCGCCCATGCCGGCGCGCAGGATCCGCAGCAGCAGCAGCGGGTCGACGTTGCCGCCACCCAGCACCAGGACCAGCGGCCCGGGCAGGCCGGCCAGGGCGCCGTCGAGCAGCGCGGCGACCGGTGCGGCGCCGCTGGGCTCCACCACCTGCTTGGCCCGCTCGGCCAGCAGCAGCACGGCGCGCGCGATGGACTCGTCCGGCACGGTGACGATGCCGTCCAGGCGCGCGCGCAGGTGCGCCATCGTGAGCGCGCCCGGCTGCTTGACCGCGATGCCGTCGGCGATGGTGTGGCCGCGCACGCCGTCTTGCGCTGGGCGGCCCGCAAGCAGCGCGGCGGCCGGCGCGACCGCCTCCGCCTGCACGCCGACGACCTGCACGCCGGGGCGCAGCCCCTTCATCGCGGTCGCCACTCCGGCGGCCAGGCCGCCGCCGCCCACGGCGACCACCACGCTGCCGGCGTCGGGCACCTGCTCGGCGATCTCCAGGCCCACGGTGCCCTGGCCGGCCACGATGTCGGGGTGCTCGAACGGCGGCACCACCACGGCGCCCTCGCGCTCGGCCCATGCGGCGCAGGCCGACGCGCTGTCGTCGAAGCCGCCCGGCGTCAGCACCACCTCGGCGCCGTACGCGCGCGTGGCCTCCACCTTGGGCAGCGGCGCCCCCTCCGGCATGAACACCGTGGCGCGCACGCCGGCCAGGCGGGCCGACAGCGCCACACCCTGCGCGTGGTTGCCCGCCGAGGCGCACGCCACGCCGCGCGCTCGCTCGTCGTCGGTCAGGCGCGAGATGCGGTAGTAGGCGCCGCGGATCTTGAACGAGCCGGTGCGCTGGAGGTGCTCGCACTTGAGCAGCACGCGCGCGCCCGCCGCGGCGGACAGCGCGCGGGACTCCTCGACGGGCGTGCGCACGGCCACCTCGTCCAGGACGCGCGCGGCGGCGCGCACGTCGTCGAGGCTGACGAGGTCGGAGCCGGAGGCGGACATGCCCTCAGGCTACGGCTCCCGAGGCGTCCTCGGCGCCTGCGGTCAGGAGCCGGCGGAGCCTTGCGCGGGAGCGCCACGCAGGGCGCTCAGGCCCACGCCCGCGGCCGTGGACACCACGGCGATCGCGAAGGCGACCAGTCCGAAGAACGTCAGCATGGCGCCGAGCAGCCAGGCCGGCCACACCAGCACGGACAGCGCGCCCATCACCTCGGGGTCGAAGAAGCGCTGCAGCATGAGCCCCGCGGCGAGCATGCCGACAGCGAGCGTCGCCACGGCCGCCCCGGCGGCCACGCCGACGCCGCCGCGCCCGCCGCGGATCCGGATCGCGAGCCGTTCACCCTTGCCGCGCATGGCGTTCCTCCACCTCGATGGTGCGCTCGTGGGGGAAGCATCGGCACCGGCGGACGCGGCGCCCATCCGCCGATCGGGTGACGCCGTCCCAACCTGGGACGGTTAGAAGAGGGGCCAGGGGTACGGGCGGCGGTCCTCCGGCGGGTCGGGCAGATGCCCGAGGCCCAGCAGCGCGCGCGTGCGCCGCAGCAGCGCCGCGCACTCCGCCGGGTCCAGCAGGCCGCCCAGCGCCGGCCCGCCGCCGGAATCGAGCGCGTCGGCCAGGCGCCGCAGATCGTCCCGGTCCTCCACGCCGATCGGCTCGCCCGCGAAGTCCCAGATCACGGTGCGCAGCTTCGGCTCGACGTGGAAGCACAGGCCGTGGTCGCAGCCGCGCACGCCCTCCGGCCCCAGCATGACGTGACTGGCCTTGCGGTCGGCGTTGTTCGTCACCAGGTCGAACAGCGCCACGCGCCGCAGCACGGGGTGCAGCGACTCGTCCTCCAGCAGCACGAAGTAGTGCCGGGCCGGGTCGTGCGGCACGAAGCGCTGCACCGAGCCGGGGCCGTGCGGCCCGTCGCGGTACACGGTCGCCGGCACCACGTCCCACCCCAGCCAGTCGCTCAGCGCGAACGCGGCCGTCTCGCGCCGCGCCAGCGTCGCGGGCGGAAAGTCCCACAGCGGCCGCTCGCCGCTGTCGGGCTTGTAGACGGCCAGGTCATCCGGGGAGCCGTCAAGGCGCACCAGCAGCGCCTCGTTGCTCGCCGCGCGGATCCAGCCCAGCGGCTCCAGCCGCGCGGCCGTCAGGCGCTCCAGCGCCCGCCGCTCGCCCTCCCGCGGCTCAGCGGGTGAGCTTGCCATGCCCGTTGGTCGCCGGGCAGACGTGGCCCTCGACCGGGTCGATGGGCCGGCCGCACAGCCGGCAGCGCTCACGGGCCCCGGCCTCCACGGCATAGGCGGCGTACGCGGCCAGGCGCACCAGCTGGTGGCGCGTCAGCCAGAAGCGCGCCTGCCCCGGCTCCTCCGCCAGCACGTCGTCGGGCGCCTCGTCCGGGTCGATGAACAGGATCTCCATCGCCTCCAGCACGAAGCGCTCGCCGTCGGAGCTCGCGCCGAGGCTCAGCTCCCCCACCCGCCACAAGGGCTCGATGCCGTCGATCAGGCGGTGGTGCGCCTCGTCGAGGTCGTCCGGCGTGACGGTGACGTCGAAGCGGCCGAGCAGCTCTTGCGCCAGCTCGGCGATGCCGGCCACCTGACCTTTCTCCACCAGCAGGGCGACGACGCGGCCCTCGGCGCGCGCCTGGATGAAGAAGGTGCGCGCGCCGGGCTCGCCCACCGCGCCCGCGGTGATCCACTCGGTGGACTCGAACTCGACCGACTCACCCATGCCGGGCAGCCTTCCCCTTCTCGGCCCCCGGCCATGGCCCGTCGTCCCCCGGGCCGCCGCCAGGCGGCCCGACATCATTGAGCCGGGTCAGGACGGGCGTGCCGCCCGGCGACAGCTGGAGCGCGGTCACGGACGCCGGCGCGATGTGGATGCGCTGGAACAGGTCCAGCGGCTGGCCCAGGTAGAAGCTGACCAGCGCCTTGATCACGTCGGCGTGGCTCACGGCGACCACGGTGCCCTTGGGGTGGCGCGCGACGATCTCCTCCACCGCGTCCACCGCGCGCGCCTGCATCGCCCGGATGCTCTCGCCATCCGGGAAGGTGACCTGAGACGGCCGCTGCTGGATGACCGGCCACAGCTTGGTCCTGGCCACCTGCGCCAAGGGGCGGTCGGTCCAGCGGCCGTACTCGACTTCCAGCAGCCCCTCGGCGGGGCGCACCCCCAGCCCGTGCGGCGCCGCGACGATGCGGGCCGTCTCCATCGTGCGGGCGAGCGGGCTCGCGTAGACCGCCGTGACCTTGAGGCCCCGCAGGCGCCCGGCGGCGGCCGAGGCCTGCGCCCGACCGGCGTCGTCGAGCGGCGCCTCCGTGCGCCCGCCCAGCTTCTTGCCGGTGGCGGCGGTGGTGGCGTGGCGCACCAGCAGCAGGGTCGACATGCGGCGAGCCTATACCGCTCGATACGCTGCGCCTCCCCGACCCACGACAGTGGCAACCGACAGCGAAGGGAACACGCACCCCATGGCCGACACGCGGATCGAACGCGACTCGATGGGCGAGATGGAGGTCCCGGCCTCCGCGTACTACGGTGCGCAGACGCAGCGCGCGGTGGAGAACTTCCCGATCTCCGGCCAGCCGATCCCGCGCGAGCTGATCCGCGCGCTGGGCCTGATCAAGGCCAGCGCCGCGGTGGTCAACCACGCCAAGGGCGTGCTGTCCGACGAGCAGTTCGCCGCGATCGCCCAGGCCGCGCAGGAGGTGGCCGACGGCGAGCTGGACGCCCACTTCCCCGTGGACGTGTTCCAGACCGGGTCCGGCACCAGCTCCAACATGAACGCCAACGAGGTCATCGCCAACCGCGCCACCGAGATCCTGGGCGGCGAGCTGGGCTCCAAGCTGGTGCACCCCAACGACCACGTGAACGCAGGCCAGTCCTCCAACGACGTGTTCCCGACGGCCGTGCACGTCGCCGCCTACACCGCCTCCGTGGAGCGACTGCTGCCGGCGTTGGAGACGCTGCGCGCGTCGCTGGCCGCCAAGGCGGACGAGTTCGCCGACGTGGTCAAGCCGGGGCGCACGCACCTCATGGACGCCACACCCGTGACGCTGGGCCAGGAGTTCTCCGGCTACGCGCGTCAGATCGAGCTCGGCGCCGCCCGCGTGCGCGCCGCCCTGGAGCGGGTGGCCGAGCTGCCGCTGGGCGGCACCGCAGTGGGCACGGGCCTGAACGCGCCCGAGGGCATGACCGAGGGGGTCATCGCCGAGCTGCGCGCCCGCACCGGCATCGCCGAGCTGCGCGAAGCCGACAACCACTTCGAGGCGCAGGGCGCGCGCGACGCGCTGGTGGAGCTGAGCGGCGCGTTCAAGGTCATCGCCGTGTCGCTCACCAAGATCGCCAACGACGTCCGCTGGATGGGCTCCGGCCCGCGCACCGGCTTCGGGGAGATCCAGCTCCCCGAGGTGCAGCCCGGCAGCTCGATCATGCCTGCGAAGGTCAACCCCGTGATCCCGGAGTCGGTGACCATGGTGGCCGCGCAGGTGATCGGCAACGACGGCGCGGTGACGGTCGGCGGGCTGTCCGGCGCCTTCGAGCTGAACGTCTACATCCCGATGATGGCGCGCAACGTGCTGGAGTCCGGGCGGCTGCTTGCCACCACGTGCGCCAACTTCGCCGCCCAGTGTGTCGACGGCATCACGGCCAACGTCGAGCGCTGCTGGGAGCTGTCGGAGCGCAACCTGTCGACGGTGACGGCGCTGGTGCCGGCGATCGGCTACGACAAGTCGGCCGAGCTGGCCAAGAAGGCGCTGAAGGAGGACCGCCCGCTGCGCGAGGTGGTCAAGGAGGCCGGGGTCCTGCCGGAGGCGGACGTGGACCGCATCCTCGACACCAAGAAGATGACCCAAGGCGGCGTGCTGTAGCACGCCGCCGGTGAAAAGTGCTGGGCGGCGTGCTCTAGGCTTTTCCACGGAACGAACACGGAGGCGGGTGCGGTTCGGCGCATATACGCGCCGGGGTGCACCCACCTCGGGGGTGATCTTGTGGGCAGACGGTGGAGTGCGGTCCTGCTGGTGGGCTTCGGCCTGGCGGCCCTTCCGGCGTCGGCGGTAACCGCGCCGGCGCTGCCGGCGGCGCCGCCGGTCACCGTCCACGAGGGCGCGCCCCACACCCCGGCCGCCCCCGTGTCGAGCGCGGCCGCCACGGACCTGCGCGGCACCTTCCGGATCACGGCCGGCGCCTGCGCAGGGGCGGTCACCGGCTCGCGGTTCCGCATGGTGCAGCCGGGCGGCACGCCGGCCAGCGGCCCGTTCGTGGAGAACGCCGACTCGCCCTGCGCGGACAAGACCTACACCCCCCTGCGCCCGGGCACGGACGGCGGCCTGGTCAGCGGCAGCCACCAGCCGCAGCCCTCCGCCCCGTTCGACGGCACGGGCAACGGCACGGCCGCGCGCATCGTCCGGCCGCAGCGCTTCTTCGGCGTGGACTTCGCCGTGGCCACCAACCCCACGGACCCGCAGAGCGGGACGGACACGCCCGCGCCGGTGATCCGCCGGGACGGCTCCACGCTGAGCGGTGACCTGCGCGCCTACGCGGTCGCGTGGAACCGCCAGCACTTCAACCAGGGCGCCCCCAAGCCGGACGGCTCCACGCCCGGGCAGACCACGCTGCCCAGCGGCACCATCGACGCCTCCACCAAGGCCTACCGGCTGGAGTGGGCCAGCACCATCGTGGGGGGGCCGTTCAACAACTTCACCGGCCTGTGGCACCTGGAGGGCACGTTCGACGGCGCGCTGGGCGACCAGGCCGGACCGGTGTCCCAGCCGCCGGGGTCCGTGCCGGCCCCGCCCGCCGGCGGCA
>DATMKC010000097.1:0-2434 GCA_035553555.1 Egibacteraceae bacterium
CGCCCACCCGCTACCCCGCGAGCGCCTCGATCAGCGCGACGTTGGCGGCAAGGATCGCGATCGTCTGAAAAAACAGCGCACGGTAGAGACGGCTGGACATCCGCGCCTCGGCGGCCGTGAGCTCCGTCTTGACCAACACGAGATCCGCCTTGGTGGCCAGAAGGTCAGGATCGAACGCGCCGACGACACTCATGATGACGACCGCCGCAGTCTGACCAAGCTTCTGCTCAAGGGTCCTGAACACCTCGTTCCGCGTCTTCTCATCCACCGGCATACTGGCGCTCCTCGGCCCGCGCTGACAAGTGACGCGGCGAGTGTCCCCCCGTTGCCGTGACTTCGCTGGAAATCCAGCGCCGCGCCTGTGGACAACGGGCGCGTGCCACAGGAACGGCGAGAACCCACCCGCGTCATGCAAGACCCGCGGCCGTGCCGCCCGTGGCAGTAGCGTGCGGGCATGGACGAGACGCCGGGCTTGACGGGGCTGGTGCTGGCGGGCGGGCGCTCCACGCGCATGGGCCGCGACAAGGCTCTGCTGGCGTGGGACGGGACACCGCTGGTGGACCGTGTGGCGGAGGTCCTGGCCGAGTGCTGCGACGAGGTGCTGATCGCCAGTGGCGACGGCACGCGCCTGGGACGACCCCATGAGATCGCGGACGCGGTGCCCAGCGCGGGGCCACTCGGCGGGCTGCTCGCCGGGATGGAAGCCGCCGCACAGCCGCTGGTGGCCGTGGTCGCCGTGGACATGCCGCACGCCAGTGCCGGGGTGCTGCGGGCGCTGGCGGGGGCGCTGGGCGATGCGGGCGCGGCGGTCCCGCTGGTCGAGGGGCGGACGCACCCGCTGCACGCTGTCTACCGGGCGAGCTGCGCGGCCACCGTGCGCGCCTGTCTGGACGAAGGGCAGCGGTCCGTGATGGGGCTGCTGGCGCGCATCGACGTGCGCGAGGCCGGGCCGGAGGTGTGGGGCTCCGCTGATCCCGCGGGCCGCTTCGCCACGAACATCAACCGACCGGAGGAGTTCCCGCGGCCGGATTAGCGCGCGAAGGCCGAGATCAGCGCGACGTTGGCCCCGAACAGGCCCAAGGTCTGGAAGAACATCGCACGGTACATCCGGCCGGTGAACCGATCCGTCAGCCGTTCCTCCATGGCGTACAGGTCCGACTTGGTGGCGACCTCGCTCCAGTCGAACGGCGGGATGGCGCCCATCAGCACCACAGCCGCCGTCTCGCCGAGCTTGTCGCGCAGCGTGCCGAACACCTCGTGACGTGTCTGCTCATCGAGTTGCATCTTCACATCCCCGGGCCCGCGTTGACAAGGACTCGAACGAGTCTTGCCCAACCGCCGCGGCTGTGCCGGAAATCGAGCCGCGAGACTGTGGACAACCTCAGCGGGGCTGCTCGATCAGCATCGGCAAAGGCTTGCGGGCGGTCGCCCGGCGATCGTCCAGGTAGGCGGCCAGCTCCTCGTACACCGCGTCGGAGGACAGCGCGCGCAGCTCCCGCTCCATCGAGCGGTACACCGGCTCGGGCGCGCCGTAGGCCTCCGGCGCGTCGATGCACCACCACGCGAACGCCGCCCCGCCGCCGCCCCACGCGCCCCGGTCGTAGGACGTTATCGTGGTCACCCACAGCGGCTCGCCGTCGTCGGCCACGTCCTCGACGACCTCGCGCCGCAGCGGCACGATCCAGCAGACCTCCGGCTTGTAGGTCATGTAGTGCTCGCCGCGGGCCACGGCGTACTGGTGCAGCGCGCAGCCCGCCCCCGCCGGCCAGTCCTGGCGGTTCAGGAAGATGCAGCCGCCCTGCACGATGCGGGTGCGGAACTCCTCGCCCGGCAGGCGCGCGGTCACGCCGCCTCGGGCCGCCTCGCGGTGGAACTGCATGAACTCCGGCCCCAGCCGCGCCGCCATGGCCTCCACGCGCTCGCGGTCGTCCGCGTCGGCGTAGTGCGCGCCCAGCGAGCAGCAGCCGTGCGACGCCACGCCGCTGGGGCCGATGCCCTGGCAGCCCGCGCCGTAGATGCAGCGGTAGCCGGACAGCAGAAACGTCACGTCGAAGACGTAGCGGTCGTGATCATCCGTGGGGTCGGTGATGGACACCCACTCGCGTTCCAGCATGGTGCTCGCCTGTCGCGTCCGTTCGGGCCTCTCGATGGCGAGAGTATGTGCGCGAGCGCAAAGTCGTGGATACTTGACCGCCAATGGGCTACTACGACGATCACATGGACTACGGCGGGCGCGTCCTCTGGGGACGGGTCGGCGTCCTGGGCGGCGCGCTCGTGCTGATGTTCCTGCTGGGCCGCTGCACCGCCCCCGACGGGGTGCCCCCGAGCGAGCTCGCGTCGGCCAACGCCCAGATCCAGCAGCTGGAGTCGCGCAACGCCCAGCTGCAGGAGCAGATCGCGGCCATGTCCGCCGGTGCGACGGCCGAGCCCACCG
>DATMKC010000098.1:0-2827 GCA_035553555.1 Egibacteraceae bacterium
CCGTCGCGCAGCCAGTCGCCCATCGGCCCCGCGGCGCCCTGCGGCCCGCCGCCACCGGGCGCGCCGCCACCGGGTGCCCCGGCGCCGTGCGCCCCGGCGCTCGGGGGGCCGGCCCAGCCGAACGCGCCGCCCGCGGAGCCCTGCGCGTCGTGGTAGCCCGCATCCGTCATCGCCCACCCCCGTTGCCGTGCCTTGCCGTCAGTGCAGCTAACAACAAGGATTAAGAAGTGACAAGACGCAACAACATCAAGCTGTGGATATTCGCGCGGCAGGGAGCCACTGCCTAGACTCAGCGCACGTCGGCACAGTGGCAGGAGCCCGGAATGAGCAGGCAGGACGGCGACATCGGCGCCCTCGCGGGGGGCACGGTGCGCCAGGAGCTCGGCGACGCGGAACGGCAGGAGCTGTTCTCGCGCGAGGCGCTCCCGTACGTCGACCAGCTGTACTCCGCGGCGCTGCGCTACACCCGCAACCCGGCCGACGCCGAGGACCTGGTGCAGGAGGCGTTCCTGAAGGCCTACGCCGCCTTCCACCAGTTCGAGCCCGGCACGAACCTGCGCGCGTGGCTGTACCGGATCCTCACCAACGCCTACATCAACCGGTACCGCAAGGAGCAGCGGCGCCCCTCCGAGGTGTCCGCCGACGCGTGGGCCGCCCGGGTCACCGAGGACGGCGGCGGCGACTTTTCCCTGTACGACCGCATCGCGGAGACCACCGAGCGCTCCGCGGAGGTCGAGGCGCTGAGCCATCTCACCGACGAGGAGGTCAAGCGGGCGCTGGCAGACCTGCCGGAGCAGTTCCGCATGGCCGTGTACCTGGCCGACGTGGAGGGCTTCTCCTACGCCGAGATCGCGGACATCATGGGGACGCCCATCGGCACGGTCATGAGCCGGCTGCACCGGGGAAGAGCAGCGCTGCAGCGCGCGTTGTACTCCTACGCCGTGGAGCGCGGACTGGTCGCCCCGACGGAGAGCGTGACGGAAGCCGCCACAGGAAGCCAGACGCGATGACTGACCAATGCGGGACCCCACGCCCGCCGGAGGAGTTCGATCCCTCGGCGGTCGCGCGGCCGATGCTGGACAGCTGCCGCGAGGTGCTGGAGGAGCTCGACCTGTTCCTGGACAACGAGTGCGGCGACGACCTCGCCGCCAGCGTCCGCCGCCACCTGGGCCACTGCCCGCCGTGCATGGACCGCGCCGACTTCGAACGCGCGCTGCGCGAGCTGATCGCCTCCAAGTGCCGTGACGCCGCCCCGTCGGGCCTGGTGGACCGCATCATCGACAGTCTGAAGCCGGCCAGCCCGCCCGCATGACGCGGATCCTGGTCACCGGCGGCGCCGGCGTCATCGGCTCGCATCTCGTGGACCGGCTGATCGCCGAGGACCACTACGTCACCGTCGCCGACGACCTGTCCAGCGGCAGGCTGCACTACCTCCAGGACGCCCGCCGCCACCCGGACAAGCGCCTGACGTTCCAGCGCGTCGACGTCACGTCCACGGCGCTGGAGCGCACGGTCGCCAAGGCCCGTCCCGAGGTGGTGGTGCACCTGGCCTCGCGCGCCGACCCGCAGGCCTCCGACGACCCCACGCGCGACGCGCTGACCGACGTGGTGGGCACCGTGAACCTGATCGAGGCGTGCCGCGCGCACGACGTCGGCAAGATCGTCTTCGCCGGCCACCTCGACGACCGCCGCGCCGCGCCGCCCACGGCGTTCCTGGCCGGCAAGCGCGCCGCCGAGGAGTACCTGCGCGCGCTCGGGCGGTCCGGTCCCCGCTGGACGGTGCTGTCCATCGCCGAGGTGTACGGCCCGCGTCAGGACCCGGCGGTGCCCCGCCACCTCGTCGCCCGGCTGGCCGACTGGATGCGCGAGCGGGCCCCCGTGACGCTGGCCGGCGGACCCGAGCGAGCCTGGGACCTGGTCGCCGTCGACGACGTCGTGGAGGCGCTGGTCCTGGCGATGTCCGCGGGCGACGGCCTGCGCATCCCCGTGGGCAGCGGCCGGCCGACGACGCAGGGCGAGGTGGTGGCCACGCTGGCCGCGCTCACCGCCTGGACCGGTGAGCCGCACTGGCTGCCCGGTGACGGCACGGAGCCGCCGCTGCTGGCCGACGTCGAGCGCGCCGGCGAGGCGCTGGGCTGGTCGCCGCGCGTGGGCCTGGAGGACGGACTGCGGGCGCTGCTGGAGTGGCTGCGCGGCTAGACAAGGAGAGCGACGTGGCGGAAGCGGCAGTGCGGACCGAGCTCGGCGGCGGGGTCCTGCGGGTGACCATCGACCGCCCCGACCAGCGCAACGCCCTCAACGCCGACGTGAACCGCGGCCTGCTCGAGGCGCTGGCGCGGCTGCGCGCCGACGGCGACGCCAAGGTCATGGTGCTCACCGGCGCGGGCGACAAGGCGTTCTGCGCGGGCGCGGACCTGGGCGGGCTGAACCCCGACGACGGGGCGGTCGCGCTGCACCGCGGACGGTCGCTGTTCGCCGACGTGCTGCGCGAACTGCGCAGCGTGCCCAAGCCGGTCGTCGGACGGGTGAACGGCCACGCGCTGGCGGGAGGCTTCGGCCTGGCGCTGGGCTGCGACCTGCTCGTCGCCGCCGACCACGCCACCTTCGGCACCACCGAGGTGAAGGTCGGCATGTGGCCGTACATGATCACGGCGGTCATCGTCGAGCACCTGGGCCCCAAGCGGACGATGGAGCTCATGATGACCGGTGAGCGCATCGACGCGGCGCGCGCGCGCGAGTGGGGGCTGGTCAACCGCGTCGCCGCGGCCGCCGACCTCGACGCGGCGACCGACGAGCTCGTCGAGAGCCTGCTGGCGCTGTCCCCGGC
>DATMKC010000099.1:0-4401 GCA_035553555.1 Egibacteraceae bacterium
CCTGCGCGAGTCGGTCCAGGTGCGCGCCCTGCCGGACAACCTGCCTTCATCGCTCGAGCTGGACATCACGAGCCTCGAGTCCTTTGACGACGTGCTGCACGTCTCTGATCTCTCCGTGCCGGAGGGCGTGACCGTCCTCACTGACCCCGGCGAGTCGCTGGCCCGCGTGCAGGCGCCGCGCGTGGAGGAGGCCGCCGTGCCCGGCGTCGAGGAGGGAGCGCCTGAGGAGGGCGCTGAGGGCGAGGCCGCCGAGGGCGGCGCCGAGGCTGGCAGCGCCGAGGCCGCGGACACAGACGCGAGCTAGGGCTCCCAGGGCCGATTCTCCGCGCGCGCGCCGGCTGTTGTTCTCCCGGCGTGAAGTAACGACAAGAAGCGCAGCGACTACCGCGCGTGAAGGCTCTTGGCGGTTCGCCTGTGCACGCCGCTCGAACAAACGGCCCACGGACCGGGGAAAGAACGGGTGCGCGGCCCAGATCTTCGCCGTTAGCTCACCCGCGGTGAACGGGCGGCTGCTACAGCAGGATGATGCCGTTGGCGCCTGGGTCGCGACCGTCGCGAAGTGCGCGCAGGACCTGGCGAGTGTCCAGCGGGAAGGTGGGCGCCACCGCAGCCTCTATCTCGCGCAGCGCACGCCGGTTGTGGCGCGTGGCGCCCACCACCACGATCAGCCGATCCACTCCTCCGTCACGCTGCTTGAGGTGCAGCTGCCGCAGCTGTGCCTGGCAGTCGTGCAGGCGGCTGATGCACTCGATCGCGCAGCGGCAGCCGGGCAACTCCAGGACCGCGTCGAACGCGCGCCGGTCAGCCGGATCTGTGGTGACCGGCTGCTCCGCGCGTAGAACCGCCCGCCCGCCGATGCGCTCGCGGAGCCTGGCCAGCAGCCGCAGCTGGGCGGCGTCGCGCAGCGGCTCGCCATCTGGGTAGACCCGGATCCGGGCACGCATCCCGACTGCCGCGGCATGTGTGGCCAACACCTCCGGCCTGGCTCCGGGTGGCAGGCCGCGCTCGCATTTGAGCACGAACGAGGCCGAGACACCGATTGCGTCCGCGACGTCGCGCAGCGTGAGCCCAGCTGCCAGCCTGGCGTTGCGCAGCTCCGCGCCGGCGTCAGCCAGCTCGCGCCGCATCAGCCACGCCGAGCGTTCGATGCGTCGCTCCCTGCCCGCCATGCCTCGCAGCCTGACGATCCGTGCTTATCGGCCGCTTTGCCGCCGATTGATTACGCTGTCGGCGGTGCCGTGCATGAGGATCGTCGGCCTGGTCTGCGCGCTGCTGATTGCCGCGTGCAGCGGCGGCACGACCTCGCCGCCCCCGATCGAGACCGCCACCCCAATGCCGAGCCTCACCGTCCTGCCTCCCGGCCCGACTGCGACCCCGACAATCCAGCCGGCGACGCCGACCATCGACCGGCCCACGGCCAGCCCCGTTTCAACACCCGGGCTCGGCGAGGGCAGCGTCGCCTGGTCGAGGCTGGAGCTCGATGGCGGCCCGTCGGCGCGCGAGGACCACACCTTCACGGCTGACGCAGACGGCCGCTTCGCGTACCTGTTCGGCGGCCGTGCCGGCAACCGGGCATTCAACGACCTGTGGCGCTACGACCTGGCGACCGATGCCTGGCAGCTGATCGAGCCGCGCGGCCCAGCACCGGAGCCGCGCTTCGGCCACGTCGCCGTCTGGCAGCCAGAGCTTGGCCTCGTGGTGTGGAGTGGCCAGCAATCGGCGCGCGTCTTCTTCGGCGACATCTGGTCGTTCGATCCGGGCACGGAGCAGTGGCAGGAGCTGCCCGATGCGGGCGACGTTCCCGAGGCGCGCTACGGCTCGTGCGGCTCGATCGGGCCGGATGGCCGGCTGTGGATCAGCCACGGCTTCACCGAGGACACGGGCCGCTTCTTCGACACCCGCGCGTATGACTTCGGGCGCCTCGCCTGGACCGACGAGACACCGGCTGACGGAGACGTGCCGGTGCTGCGCTGCCTGCACGACTGCCTGTGGACGCCTGATGGCGAGCTGGTGCTGTATGGCGGGCAGACGACCGGCGCACCGGCGATCGGCGACCTGTGGGCCTACGGGTTCGTGTCCGGTGCCTGGGCCGAGGCTGAGCGCCCGACTGCTCCTCCTCGCCAGCTCTACGCGCTGGCATCCATCGGGTCGGCGGCCTTCGTCTTTGGTGGCGCGGGCGCGGACGGCGCGCTGCTCGACGACCTGTGGCGGCTCGACCTGACCGGCCTGACGATGAGTGAGGCAGATGTGAGCGGCGCTGAAGGCCCGGGTGCGCGCCTTGGCGCGACGCTGCTGGCGGACGAGGCGCGCGGCCGGATGATCCTCTTCGGCGGGAAGGGTGAGGCCGGCGAGCTGGCCGACCTGTGGATCCTGTCCCCGGCAGGCTCCTAGGCTTGGCTCAGGGCGCGCTCGGCTTGCCGGAGGCCCAGACGTCGGCAGAGACGCCAATCGTCTTGCTGCCGTCTTTGACCTTGCCCTGCATGACGTCCATCAGCCAGGTCTTCCAGCTGCCGTCCTTGTCCTTGTAGCCGAACTTGTCACCGGCGTGAAGGTCGAGGTTCGTGCGGCCCGCGCGCTCGTGGAAGAAGAGCACCTGGTGCATCCACTCGTGGACGAAGACCTCCTCCGGTGCTGACGAGCCGGTCCACCACCAGAGCTCGTGCGGCGTGACGACCGAGCTGAAACCGGTGTTGTTCGACCACGAGCCGTCCGGGATGGTCAGCCCCCAGCCGCCGATCGGGATCGACACGCCCTTGTCGTCCTTGGGCTGGTAGATCACGAAGACGCTGTCCCACTTGCCCTTGGGCGCGTACTTGTCGAGATCGGCCTGGATGGTGTTCGGGCCGACCCAGTAGCTGCTGCCCAGGGCATCGACGCGGGTCAGCGGATTGGGCATGTCGAGGATGGTCATGTCCATCGCCGCCAGCTCGCCCGACCAGGTCCCGGCCGACTTCTCGAACTGGCCGAGCGTCTTGCGCACGAGGTTGTACATGGTGTCGTTCATCCGCGCCTTGAGCTGGTAGTCGGAGCCGTCAGCGCGCTTGAACGTGAGGTCCGTCTCGCGGTACAGCAGCACCACCGTCTTCCAGGTGCTGAGCGGGCCGGCCGCCGGGGCGACCGTCGGCTGAGCGGTCTGGGAGGGCTGGGCTGAGGCCGTCGGCTGAGCGGAGGCGGTTGGTGATGCGGCGGGAGTGGGCGTGGCTTTCTGCGAATCGGTCGCGCTGGGCACGATGATCCGGCTGGCGGCCACCCAGCGCCCGGCGAGCGGGCCGGTCTCGATGAGGTAATGGGTGGCGCCGTTGAACAGCGCACGCTTGGACGACTTGAAGGTTGCCGTCGTTGCCAGCGTGGCCATTCGCCGGGTCACGACCGGGCCGAAGAATCGCCGCGCGACGAGCCGCCCTGACCGCACCGTGACATTCAGGTGCGGAGTGAAATGGGTCGTCGCTGCGGACACTGTGCTGGCGGCTGGCACGTACCAGCCGCTGTACGGGCCGCTGGCCAGCTTGACGTAGCGGCCGGTGCCGAGCGTGACCTCCTCGGCCGGCGCGCGCCAGACACGCGGGCTGGCGAAGCGGACCGTGCGCTGCTCGAGCAGCTTGCCGCGCGCGCCAAAGCGATAGACCTGGTAGACAGCCGCGCGCAGCCGGACCGTCGTCGCGCCGAGCGTCACCGCCGTGGCGGCCTGGGTCGCGGCGGGAGTGGGATACGCCTCGGGCTGGGGCATCGCGGCGATTGGCTGGGGCCGGGTGGCGCAGAACGGACATGCGTGGTCCGGCCCTGCGTGCGCGGCGTCGGCGGCCGGCATGAAGGCCGCGGCCGCGAAGATGAAGGTCAGGAGCGCGAGCGCTGCCATGCGCTGCGTGGTCCGGCTGTCCACGACCTATGAATCCCTCCGCTCCAGCCCGGTGCGGGGCTGGCAGTGCGCGCGACGTGTCGAGTTCGCACTTCGGAGAGTCGGAGCGGAGGTGGCGCGGCAGTATCACCCCTAAGGACTGGCCTCCGGGGAGAAGGGTCCTAGCGCTGGGGCGTCGGGTGGGGTCTTGGGCGGTGTCAGCTGCGGCCCGCCGGTCCCTACATGCCACCACAACCGCCAGCAGCGTTGCTCACCGCCCCTGTCGTGCGTGTCGCTTCCGGGTACGGAACGCGCGACCCGTGGCCGGATCAGTGGCTTCCGGATTGATCCATGGAACCGGAGCAGCCGACACTGCGTCCAAGCGCCAGACGAGGAGATTCCCTCCCTCCCCGTCGACGCCACAGGAGAAACCCTCTCTCTCCTGCTGAAGGGGCCGGGCCTGCTGCGCTGGGGCGCGCGCCCGGCCCCTTCGTTTCTCCCGCGCGGTCAAAGTGAAAGCCGGGCCGACTTTCGGCGGCCCGGCTTCAGACGGGCTGGGTGTGATC
>DATMKC010000100.1:0-3107 GCA_035553555.1 Egibacteraceae bacterium
CGCGCCCATCGGCAGGTCGCCCACGCGCGACAGCCAGACCTCCAGGTCGCCGTCGCCGCGCCGCCAGCGGGGCAGTCCGGGTGACAGGTCCAGGATCTCGGCGGCGCCCGCCGCCTCGTGCAGCCGGGCCATCTCCTCCAGCGCCCGGCGCAGGTGGGCGCGGTCCAGCGCGTCGTCCAGCGGGTAGGCCACGACCGCCTCGCCACCGTCGTCGACGGTGACGCGCCCCTCGCCGCGGTCGCGCACCACGCCGATGAACGTGGCCATGCGGGCGCTGCGCGCCACCAGCTCCTTGTGCGCGCGCCCGCCGGTCCAGGGCACGCTGGCGGCCGACAGGCCGGTGCCGAAGTGCGGCGCCTCCAGCAGGAAGCCGTGGCCGTCGGCCAGGTCGCGGTGCTCGTCCACGATCACGGTCTGGGGCGCGCCCCACCAGGCGCGCTGCTCCTCGCCGTACAACCCGGCCAGCGCGTCCACCGGGTGCAGGCGCAGGTGCCGGCCCACCGCGGGACCGCCGACGCCGGAGCGCAGCAGCAGCGCCGGTGTCTCCAGCGCGCCGCAGGCCGCCACGACCAGGGACGCGCGGACGCGCAGCTCCGCCGTGCCGCCATCGGGACGGGCGACGCTGCCCTCCACCCCGGCCGCCCGGCCGTCGCGCACCAGCACGCGCGCCGCGCGCGCGCTCGGCACCACCCGGGCACCGGCGGCCACCGCGTCCCGGAGGTAGGTCCGCAGCGTGCTCTGCTTGCTGCCGGAGCGGTCGCCGAAGCCCATGTGGCCGGCGGTCTCGGGGTCGTAGGTGGCCGGGTCGGCGTTGCGCGCCGCGACGGTCCATGACCAGCCGAGCGCCTTGGCGCCCTCCGCCAGCCGGGCGTTGGGCCCGTTGAAGTCGCTGCAGTCGGTGTTGGCGGAGATGCGCGCCCGCACCGCGTCCAGGTGGCGGTCGAAGTCGGCGCCGTCGAGGCCGGCCAGCCCCAGGCCGGCCCACTGCTCGCGCACGAAGTCCGGCGGCGCCACACAGTTCATCCAGTTGACCACCGTGCCGCCGCCCAGCGTCGCGCCGGCGATCAGGCTGACCGTGCGGTCCTCGGTGGCCTGGTAGCCGCCGCGCCAGTACAGGTCGCGGTAGGCCTCCAATTCGTACGGGCGGAAGTCCGGCTCCTCGCGATGGGCGCCCGCCTCGATCACGACCACCGCGAGCCCGGCTTGCGCCAGGGTGGCGGCGATGACGCCGCCACCCGCGCCGGACCCGATGACGCAGGCGTCGGCCTCCAGCTCCAGGCGCTCGGCGCCGGCCGCAGGCGTCACCGTGGGCAGCCGGTCCCCGGCCGGCGGTGTGGCCTGAGGCGGGCCCGCGTAGCCCAGCGCCGGCCAGTTCGGGTTTCGCCCGTCCGGCCCCGGCTGGGCGTAGAAGTGCAGCAGCGTCAGCGCGCGCAGCGCGTCCAGGCCGGCCGCCACGTCGGGGTGCAGGCGGCGGATGCCCGCGAGCACCCGTTCGCGCACGGCCGGCGGTCCCACGCGCGGCGCGAGCACGGTGAGCAGGTCCAGCAGGCGCACCAGCCCGTCACGGTCCTGCACGCCGAGGCGCTCCTGGATGTAGCGCGCGACGGCGTGCTCCACGCCCAGCTCGGAAGCCGAGCGCCGCCAGAATGCGGCCAGTGGCTCGTCCGCGCCCGGCGGCGGCCGCAGCCCCGGGACCCACACGTCGGCCAGCGTGCGCAGCGTCGCCACGCGGGCGCGCCCGCGCATGCCGTCCCAGGGGCCTTGCGAGCCGGACTCCGCCATGTCGTGACCTCCTGAGGTGGCGCCGCGGGGGCAGGAGTCTAGAGCGCGAGCGAATCGGCCGGAGGCGTCAAAACCATCCCTGAGCTCTGCAATATCTGTTACCGGCGGTATGTTCGGCTCTCGCTCGTGACCCCGGCGGCCCCATTTCCCTCGTCGTGGCCCCTTGGGGGCAGGAGTGTTTGGCATGCCGGATCTCTGGGCCTACTGCTCGCCGTGCGCGCGCTGGTTCTACTGCGCGCGGTCCGGGCGTGACCCCGTGGACGAGTGCCCCGCCTGCGGCGTGCCCTCCCGCACGCGCCAGGACAGGCACCCCGCCCGCGCCACCGCGGACGCGCCTGACCGGGACGCCACCCAGGAGTCGTGAGCCGCGGCCGCCGCCTACACTGGTCGTCGGCGCCCGCACGCGGGCACCGACGGGATGTGGCGCAGCTTGGTTAGCGCGCGTGCTTTGGGAGCACGAGGCCCCGGGTTCGAATCCCGGCATCCCGACCACGCTCGCGTCAGACCGGGGCTACGCTCCGCCCATGACCGGGTCCCTCGACAAAAGCCGTGCCGGCAGGCGCCCCTTGCGCAACGCCGTGCTCGCCGCCGTGATGCTGCTCGCGCTGGCGTGCGCGGGCACCCCGGCGCTGGCCCAGGAGGCGTGCGAGGACTTCGACGACGTCGCCGGCGCGAACCCGGCCGCCGCCGCGGTGTGGGCCGAGATCGACGCGGCCGCCCGCGCGGCCCGTGTCCCCCCGGCGCTGCTGGCGGCGGTCGCCTTCGCGGAGGGCTACGACGAGGCCACCGCGCGCAACTGGATCCAGTTCCGCGCCGACGGCAGGCCGATCGTGTCGTTCGACTGCGGCATCGGCATGCTCCAGCTCACCGCCGCGGACGGCTACGACGCGCGGCGGCTGGCGGCGGACTGGCGCTACAACGTGCGGGCCGGCGCCGCCGTGCTGCGCGCCAAGTGGGACGCCTCCCAGGCCAACGCCCCCGACGGCCTGGAGCGCGACGAGCGCTTCGCGGAGAACTGGTGGGCGGCGCTGTGCCGCTACAACGGTCAGGGCGCCGCCGCCACGGCCTACGCCGATCGCGCCATGGCGTTCGCCACCGACCCCCTCGGCGAGGCGGCCGTGTTCACGCCGCCGCTGCGCACGCTGCGCACGCCGAGCGACGTCTTCCCGGCCTTCACCCCCAGCCACTGGTACGTGGTGCGCGACGGGGAGGCGATCCTGGCCACCGCCGAGGGCGACGTGGTGGAGCGACGCGCCGGCTTCGTGCCGACCGCGCTGGACGCGAGCCTGGCCGGCCCGGCACGGCCGCCCGCGCCGCGCGTGGGC
>DATMKC010000101.1:0-3833 GCA_035553555.1 Egibacteraceae bacterium
GTACGACACCACGCTGCGCGACGGCACCCAGCAGGAGGGCATCTCCCTGTCGGTGGCCGACAAGCTGCGCGTGGCGTCGGTCCTGGACACCCTGGGTGTGAACTTCATCGAGGGCGGCTGGCCCGGCGCGAACCCGAAGGACACCGAGTTCTTCAAGCGGGCCGCGTCCGGCGAGCTGGCGCTGCGGCGCGCCACGCTGACGGCGTTCGGCATGACCCGGCGGGCCCACGTCGACGCCTCCGGCGACCCGGGCCTGCTGACGCTGCTGGAGGCGCAGACGCCCGTGGTGTGCCTGGTCGGCAAGGCCGACCTGCTGCACGTCACGGAGGCGCTGGGCACCGACCGGGACGAGGCGGTGCGCATGGTGGCCGACTCCGTGGCGTTCCTGCGCGGCGAGGGCCGGCGCGTGTTCTTCGACGCCGAGCACTTCTTCGACGGGCACCGCCGCGACGCGTCCTTCGCCCTGGACGTGGTGACGGCCGCCGCGGAGGCCGGCGCGGAGTGCGTGGTGCTGTGCGACACGAACGGCGGCGCGCTGCCGGAGGACGTCGACCGCGTGGTGCGCGAGGTGGCCGGCCGCGTCGGCGGCGCCAGCCAGGTCGGCATCCACGTGCACAACGACGCCGACTGCGCCGTGGCGAACTCCATGGTCGCCGTGCGCGCGGGGGCGACGCACGTGCAGGGCACGGCCAACGGCATCGGCGAGCGCTGCGGCAACGCCAACCTCATGTCGCTGATCCCGAACCTCAAGCTGAAGCTGGGCCTGGACGTCATCGGCGACGACGACCTGCGGCGCCTCACCGCCGTGGCGCACGAGGTCGCGGAGGTCATGAACCTGACGCTGGACCCGCACGCGCCGTACGTGGGCAGCGCCGCGTTCGCGCACAAGGCCGGGCTGCACGTCTCGGCCCTGGCCAAGAACACCGACCTGTACCAGCACGTGCCGCCGGAGTCGGTGGGCAACACGCTGCGCCTGCTGGTGTCGGAGCTGGCGGGGCGGTCCACCGTGGTGTTGAAGGGCAAGGACTTCGGCGTGGACCTGTCCACCGACGGCGGCGCCGTCACGCGCATCCTCGACCGGGTCAAGGACCTGGAGCACATCGGCTACAGCTTCGAGGCGGCCGACGCGTCCTTCGAGCTGCTGGTGCGCCAGGAGACCGGCACGTTCCGCGAGTTCTTCCGGCTGGAGAGCTTCCGCACCATCGTCACGCGCGACGAGACGGGGCAGGTCAAGGCCGAGGCGATCGTCAAGCTGTGGGTGGACGACGAGCGGCTCATGGCGGTGGGGGAGGGCAACGGCCCGGTGTCCGCCCTGGACGCCGCGTTCCGCACGGCGGTCAACGGGCGCTACCCCGCGCTCGCGTCCGTGCACCTGGCCGACTACAAGGTGCGCATCATCGACCCGGGCTCCGGCACGGGCGCGACCACGCGCGTGCTGGTGACGTCCACGGACGGGGAGCGCGAGTGGGAGACCGTCGGGGTCTCCGGCAACATCATCGACGCCTCCTGGAAGGCGATGCAGGACGCCTACACCTACGCGCTGCTGCACGCCGAGTCGGGCGGCGGGCCGGAGGGCTCCTGATGCGCATCGTGCGGGTGGCCCGGCCGGACGGCCCGGCGTTCGGCGTGGTGCGCGACACCGAGCAGGGCGAGGTGGTGGAGCTGATCGCGCCGCACCCGTTCGCCGAGTTCGCCGGCACCGGGCAGGTGGCGCCGCTGGAGCGCGTCAAGCTGCTCGCGCCGGTGATCCCCACCAAGATCCTGGCCATCGGCCGCAACTACGCCGACCACGCAGCCGAGATGGGCGGTGAGGTGCCGCCCGAGCCGCTGGTGTTCGCCAAGCTGCCGACCACGGTGATCGGCCCGGACGACGCCATCGTGCTGCCCGAGCTGTCCGGCGAGGTGCACCACGAGGCGGAGCTGGCCGTGGTGGTCAAGCGCATCGCCCGCCAGGTGCCGGTGGAGCGCGCCCACGAGGCGATCCTGGGCTACACCTGCGCCAACGACGTCACGGCCCGCGACCTGCAGCGGACCGACGGGCAGTGGACTCGGGCGAAGGGCTTCGACACGTTCTGCCCGCTGGGGCCGTGGATCTCCACGGACCTGGACCTGGCCGACGCGGCGGTGCGCTGCCGCGTGAACGGCCAGACGCGCCAGGACGGTTCGACGCGCGACCTGGTGTTCTCCATCCCGCAGCTGGTGAGCCACCTGTCGGCGTTCACGACGCTGCTGCCCGGCGACGTGATCCTCACGGGCACGCCGGCCGGCGTGGGCGAGCTGCGCGACGGCGACACCGTGGAGGTCGAGGTCGGCGGCATCGGCGTGCTGCGCAACCCCGTCCGCGCCGAGGCGTAGCCCCCGCCTTTCCCAACCTGGAACGTTCGTCCGGTGTTTCGGACGAACGGTTCAACCCTTCGCGAGCTCCGGCCTGTAGGCGGCGATGGCGGCCAGCATGTCCGCGCGCGTGCGGCCGCCCCTGACGCGGAGCTTCACGGTGCGGCCATCGGCCAGCACCGCCCGCAAATCCTTCTCGCCCAGCGGCTCCACCGCCACCACGTCCTCCCACGGGTGGATCTCGCCGGAGTGGTGCACCCCCAGCTCGCTCACCGGCAGCGGCCCGTCGAAGAACATCACGGGCAGGTGCACCAGCAGCGTCACCAGCGACCAGCCGACGAACACCGCCGAGGGCAGCGGCGCCTTCCGCGTGGCGGCCCAGTACGCCAGGAACGGCAACACCACCATGGCCGCGGCGCGGAACCAGTTCGGGACGCGCTCGGTGGCGCGGAGGAGGGCGTTCATCTGGGGCTCTAGGGTATGCGCAACATCAGCCGCATCCGCTGCGCCCGTTGCCCCTCCCGAGGTACCCATGACCGCACCACGCGTCCGCTTCTGCCCCGCGCCCAGCGGCTGGCTCCACGTCGGTGGCGCCCGCACGGCGCTGTACAACTGGCTGTACGCGCGCCAGGCGGGCGGCGCCTTCATCCTGCGCATCGAGGACACCGACGCCGACCGCGCCACGCGCGAGTCGGCCGAGGCGATGATGGAGGGCCTGCGCTTCCTGGGCCTCGATTGGGACGAGGGCCCCGGCCACACCGGCGCGCACGGCCCCTACTTCCAGTCGGAGCGCACCGACCTGTACCAGGCGGTCGCGCACGCGCTGCTGCAGGCCGGCCACGTCTACCCCGCCTTCGAGACCGAGGAGGAACTCAAGGCGCAGCGCGAGCAGGCCATGAAGGAGGGCCGTCCCCCCGGCTACTCGGGCGCCCATCGCGACCTCACGCAGGAGCAGATCGACGCCTTCGTGGCGGAGGGGCGCACGCCGGTCCTTCGCGTGCGCACGCCGGACGCGGGCGTGATCGGCTTCGACGACGCGGTGCGCGGCCAGGTCGAGTTCGACTGGAAGGACATCCCCGACTTCGTGGTGCAGCGCGCCGACGGCAGCACCGTGTACTTCCTGGCCAACGCGGTGGACGACCTGGCCATGGGCGTGAACTTCGTCGCCCGCGGCGAGGACCTGCTGTCGGCCACGCCGCGCCAGCTCCTGCTCTATGAGCTGCTCACCCACGACGGCCTGATCGACCGCGTGCTCGCCGACCTGGGCTACCCCGCCCGGCCGGACGGCGCGATGGTGCCCCCGCGCTTCGCGCACCTGCCGCTGCTGGTGGGCGAGGACCGCAAGCCGCTGTCCAAGCGCCACGGGTCGGTGGCCATCGAGGAGTTCCGCCGCCAGGGCTTCCTGCCCGAGGTGCTGCTCAACTTCCTGGCGCTGTGCGGGTGGAGCTACGAGGGCGTGCGGGAGCGCTTCACGGTCGACGAGCTGGTGGAGAAGTTCA
>DATMKC010000102.1:0-2124 GCA_035553555.1 Egibacteraceae bacterium
GCACGCCGTCGAACCCTTCGGCGAGCACCCGCTCCGCCGCCGCGCCGAGTTCGGCCTGCACGAACCGGGCGCCCTCCGGCACGGTTGCGGGAGTGCCTGCTCAGCGCCCGCCCGGACGAGCCCGGCGACCCGCTGTGAGCGCGCTGTCAGATGTGCACGGGCGCGTTGGCGAACCGCCACGCATCGGCCACGATCGTCGTGAGCGACGTGCGTTCGGGGCGCCAGCCGAGCTCGGCGGTGGCGGCGGCGCTCGAGGCGACGAGTACGGCGGGGTCGCCGGCCCGGCGTGGGGCCGACACGGCCGGCACGGGATGCCCCGTGACCTCCCGGCAGGCCTCCAGCACCTGGCGCACGGAGAAGCCGGTGCCGTTGCCCAGGTTGTACACGGCGTGGTGGCCCGGGCGGGCGTGCTCGAGCGCGAGCAGGTGTGCCGTGGCCAGGTCGTGCACGTGGATGTAGTCGCGCACGCAGGTGCCGTCCGGGGTCGGCCAGTCCTCGCCGAACACCTGCACCGCCTCGCGGGTGCCGGCGGCGACCTGCAGGACGATCGGGATCAGGTGCGTCTCCACCGCGTGGCGCTCGCCGAACGGTCCGTGGGCGCCGGCGACGTTGAAGTAGCGCAGGCTCGTGGCGGCCAGGCCGTGGGCAGCGGCGTAGGACGAGATCGCGTGGTCGATGGCGAGCTTGCTCGCGCCGTAGGGGTTCGTCGGCCGGGTGGGCGCGTCCTCGCGGATCGGGATCTCGGCGGGCTCGCCGTAGGTGGCCGCGGTGGAGGAGAACACCAGCCGCGGGGTGTCATGGGCCCGCATGGCCTCCAGCAGGCGCAGGGAGGTCACGACGTTGCCCCACCAGTACAGCTCCGGGCGCTCCACCGACTCGCCGACCAGCGAACGGGCGGCGAAGTGCAGCACGCCGTCGAACCCTTCGGCGAGCACCCGCTCCGCCGCCGCGCCGAGTTCGGCCTGCACGAACCGGGCGCCCTCCGGCACGGCGTCGGCGTGGCCGGTGGACAGGTCGTCGAGAACCACCACCTCGTGGCCGCAGGCCAGCAGGTGTGCCGCGCAGACGCTTCCGATGTAGCCCGCCCCGCCGGTGACCAGGAGTTTCACGTGCCTCGGGCTCCTTCGGGCCGCGGGGCCGCCCGGTCAGCGGGCACGGACCAGCACCGCGTGGGCCACCAGCGGGGCGACGGTGGACTCGCTGCCGTCCCCGGACACCACCGGCACGGCGTCGCCGAAGCGGGGGATCGCCCGCACCTCCACGTCGTGCCCCGGCACCACGCCGGCGCCCTTGAGCTCGCCCATCAGGTCGTGGTCGGCCTGCACGTGCTCGGCGATCCGACGGATCTCCACGCGCCCGCCGCCCCGGCGGGCGAACTCGTCCAGGCGCTGCAGGCCGACCTCCAGCGACGGCGGTGCGGCGATGCCCGGGCGGTCCTCCTCCGGCCGGCGCCGCAGCTCGTCCAGGCCCGGGATCGGGTTTCCGTAGGGGGAGATGGTCGGGTTGCCCAGCAGCGCCACCAGCTTGCGTTCCACGGCATCGCTCATCACGTGCTCCCACCGGCAGGCCTCGGCGTGCACGTACTCCCACTCCAGGCCGATGACGTCCACCAGAAGGCGCTCGGCCAGCCGGTGCTTGCGCATCACGGCGACCGCCAGGCCACGGCCACGGTCGGTGAGCTCGAGGTGCCGGTCACCCGCCACGACGACGAGCCCGTCGCGCTCCATCCGGGCCACCGTCTGACTCACGGTCGGGCCGCTCTGGCCGAGCCGCTCGGCGATCCGCGCCCGCAGCGGGACGATGCCCTCCTCCTCGAGTTCGTAGATCGTCCGCAGATACATCTCGGTGGTGTCGACAAGCTCGTTCACGGCGGGCCCCTTCGTCTCGGTCCATCCTATCCGGGCAACGCGTTCCGGCTCCGAATACGTCCCGGGACCCGCGGCCGGCTGCACAGCACCCGTACCGCCACTGACCACGGCCGATCCGGCGCCCGCGGGCCGCGGCGACGCCGCGGATCGCCTACGGTCGCTGGCATGAACCCCGGCGCCGCGGTGGTCTGGACCCCGGACTTCCTCAGCTACCAGCTCTCCGACGACCACCCGCTCAACCCGGTCCGGCTGGACC
>DATMKC010000103.1:0-7837 GCA_035553555.1 Egibacteraceae bacterium
CGTGTACGCCAGGCCCAGCTCCCCGAAGGCGTGATGGTGGCCGAAGGTCTCTCCGTCCAGCGCCGCGTGCACCAGCCCGTCGCCGCCGGCCGCGCGCAGCCGCTCCACGAGCACGGCGGCCTCCACCGTGGCCGGGTCGAACGCCAGCCCCTGGGCCAGCTCGCCGTCGTAGAAGAACGCCGCGACCCACCGGCCGGAGTCGTCGCTGTGGCGCAGCCGGTAGGGCACGGAGGTGTCCAGGTCGCCGTTCGCGTCGCGCCAGCCTCCGTCGGGCTCCTGCACGCGGCCGGCCTGCGAGGGCGCCAGCACGGTGAAGCGCACGCCGGCGTCGATCAGCGCGTCCACGGTGCCCTGGTCGATCGCCGCCTCCGGCAGCCACATGCCCTCGGGGTCGCGGCGGAAGCGGTGCCGGAAGTCGGCCATGCCCCACAGGATCTGGGTGCGCTGGTCGCGCGCGTTGGCCAGCGGCAGGATCATGTGGTTGTAGGCCTGCGCCATCGCGTTGCCGTGGCCCAGGCGCACGGCGCTGCGGAAGTCGCCGTCGAGCACCTTGGCGTAGGTGCGCGGCGCCGCCTGCTCCATCCACGACAGCAGCGTCGGGCCGAAGTTGAACGACACGCGCTCGTAGTTGTTGACGATGCGCTCGACCCTGCGGCGCTGGTCGAACACGCGCGCCGAGCCGTTGGGCGCGTAGCACTCGCGCAGGATGCGCGCGTTCCAGTCCCGGTCCGGGGCGGCGGAGGGCTCGGGGTCCAGCGCGCCCGTCCAGGGGTTCAGCCGCTCCGGCTGATAGAAGTGCGTGTGCAGGATGAACGGTCTCATCAGGGTCCTCTGGGTGCCTCCAGGGCGCGTCGCGCCAGCAGGGCCGCGGCCCCTGGCCCCATCGTCAGGGTGGAGCCCACCACCGTAGCGCGGTTCGCGCCGCCGTAGGCCCGATCCTCCGAGTCCAGCAGGAGGCTCCAGCCCTCCCCGGGCAGCGGCACCGCCGCCGGCTCCTCGCCGATGTTGGCGCACACCAGCACCGCGCCGCCATCCGGTGCGCCGCCTGGGCCGCGCCGCTCGGCCACCAGCACGTCCGCGTCGGCGCGGTGGATCCGCACGAGGTCGCGGCGGCCCTCGCCCAGCGCCGGCACGTCGCGCCGCAGCCGCAGCAGGTCCCGCCACAGGGCCAGCCGCTCCCGGCCGCCGGGGCTGTCCAGCCGTGCCCAGTCCAGGGTGGAGCGCCGGAACGTCTCGGGGTCCTGCGGGTCGGGCACGTCGGCGGCCGACCAGGAGGAGAAGTCGGCGAACTCCTCGCGCCGGCCCTCGCTCACGGCCCGCCCCAGTTCCTGCTCGGGATGGGAGGTGAAGAACTGGAAGGGGTTGGTCTCGCCGTACTCCTCGCCCATCCACAGCATCGGCGTCGTGGGTGAGGCCAGCAGCAGCACGATCGCCACGCGCACCAGCTCGGGCGGCACCAGCGTGGTCAGCCGCTCGCCCGCCGCGCGGTTGCCCACCTGGTCGTGGTTCTGGACGCACGTCACCAGGCGGTGTCCCGGGACGGTGTCGGGCAGCGGCGCGCCCACGGTGCGCTGCCGGTAGACCGAGTAGCGCCCGTCGTATAGGAACCCGGAGCGGTACGCGCGCGCGACGTCGGGCAGGCCGTCGTAGTCGACGTAGTAGCCGTCGCGCTCGCCCGTGACCGCCGTGTGGATGGCGTGGTGCAGGTCGTCGACCCACTGCGCCCGCATGCCCAGGCCGTGCTCGGCGCGCCGGGTGATCGTGAGCGGATCGTTGCGGTCGGACTCGGCGATCAGGACCAGCGGCCTGCCCAGCTCGTCCTCCAGCGCGTCCACCGCGTCGGCCAGCTCCGCCAGGATGTGGCGGGCGGAGGAGTCCAGCAGGGCGTGTACCGCGTCCAGCCGCAGGCCGTCGCAGCGGTAGTCGCGCAGCCACTGCAGCGCGTTGCCCACGATGAAGTCGCGCACCGGGTCGCTGTCGGGGCCGTCCAGGTTGAGCAGGTCGCCCCAGGTGCTGCGGCCCTGTGTGAGGTAGGGCGCGAAGTCCGGCAGGAAGTTGCCGCTGGGCCCGAGGTGGTTGTAGACGACGTCCAGGATCACGCCGAGCCCGCGCGCGTGGCAGGCGTCGACGAACGCGGCGAAGCCATCCGGGCCGCCGTAGGGCTCGTGCACCGTGTACCAGGCGACGCCGTCGTAGCCCCAGTTCCAGGTCCCGTTGACGCCGTTGACCGGCATCACCTCCACGTGGGTGACCCCCAGTGCCGCCAGGTGGTCCAGCCGCCCGGCGGCCGCCGCGAAGGTCCCCTCCGGCGTGAACGCGCCGACGTGCAGCTCGTAGATGACGGTGCGCTCCAGCGGCGCGGCGTCCCAGCGCTCGACGCCGAAGGGCAGCGCGCCGAGGTCCGCGACCGCGGACAGCTCGTGCACGCCATCGGGTTGGCGCCGCGACGCGGGATCCGGACGGGTCTTGCCGTCCGGGAGCGTGAAGCCGTAGCGGTCGCCAGGCAGCGCCGAGGCGCGCAGGGTGTGCCAGCCGCCCGCGTCGGCCGCCATCTCGTGGGACCCGTCGCGCAGCTCCAGCGTCACCCGCTCGGCGCGTGGCGCCCACAGCCGGAACGTCGCCGTGCCGTCGCCGTGGAGCTCGGGTCCATGGCGATGGGGGCGCTGGTGCACGGGACGCGCTCCTGTCTCAGGCCTCGGGCGCCAGCCAGACGACGGCAAGGGGCGGAAGGGTCACCACGGCGGACGCGGGCTGGCCGTGCCACTCGGCGGGCTCTGCCTCCACGCCGCCGAGGTTGCCGACGTTGCTGCCGCCGTAGACCTCGGCGTCGGTGTTGAGCACCTCGCGCCAGCGGCCGGGCGCCGGCATGCCCACGCGGGCGCCGGCCCGCGGCACCGGCGACAGGTTCGCCAGGCACACCAGCGGCGCGCCATCCGCGTCGCGGCGCGTGAACGCCAGGAAGTTGTGGTCGGCGTCGTTCGCGTCGATCCACTCGAATCCCGCCGGGTCGGCGTCGCGCGCCCACAGCGCGGGCTGGTCGCGGTACACCGCGTTGAGGTCGCCGACCAGGCGCTGCAGGCCCGCGTGGTCGTCCTCCTCCAGCAGGTGCCAGTCCAGCGAGCGCTCCTCGCTCCACTCGCGCCACTGCCCGAACTCCCCGCCCATGAACAGCAGCTGCTTGCCGGGGTGCGCCCACATCCAGCCGTACAGCGCGCGCAGGTTCGCGAACTTCTGCCAGCGGTCGCCGGGCATCTTGTCGAGCAGGCTGCGCTTGCCGTGCACGACCTCGTCGTGCGACAGCGGCAGCACGAAGTTCTCGCTCCAGGCGTACATCAGCCCGAAGGTGAGCTCGTTGTGGTGGTAGCGGCGGTGGATCGGGTCGCGCGAGAAGTACGCCAGGGTGTCGTGCATCCAGCCCATGTTCCACTTGAAGCCGAACCCCAGGCCGCCCAGGTGCGCCGGCCGCGACACGCCCGGCCAGGCGGTGGACTCCTCGGCGATGGTGACCACGCCCGGGTTGCGCCCGTACACGGTGCGGTTGAGTTCCATCATGAACTCGACCGCCTCCAGGTTCTCGCGGCCGCCGAAGGCGTTGGGCACCCACTCGCCCTCCCGCCGCGAGTAGTCCAGGTACAGCATCGAGGCGACGGCGTCCACGCGCAGGCCGTCGACGTGCAGCTCCTCCACCCAGAACAGGGCGTTGGCGATCAGGAAGTTGCGCACCTCGTTGCGCCCGAAGTTGAACACCAGCGTGCCCCAGTCCGGGTGCTCGCCCTTGCGCGGGTCCATGTGCTCGTACAGGTTCGTGCCGTCGAAGGCGGCCAGCGCCCACTCGTCCTTGGGGAAGTGCGCGGGCACCCAGTCCACGATCACGCCGACGCCGCGCGCGTGCAGGCGGTCGACGAACCAGCGGAAGTCGTCCGGGGTGCCGAAGCGCGACGTGGGCGCGTAGTACCCGGTGACCTGGTAGCCCCAGGAGCCGCCGAAGGGGTGCTCCGCCACGGGCATCAGCTCGACGTGCGTGAAGCCGAGCGCGGTGACGTGGTCGGCGAGCTGCTCGGCCAGCTCCCGGTAGTCCAGGCCCGGCCGCCAGGAGCCCAGGTGGACCTCGTAGATCGACATGGGGGCGGCCACGCCCTGGCGCGCCTCCCGGGCGCCGAGCCACTCGTCGTCGGTCCAGGCGAACTCGGAGGAGTAGATGCGGCTGGCGTTGCCGGGCGGGACCTCGGCCCAGAACGCGAACGGGTCCGCGCGCGTCACCAGCGAGCCGTCGGCGGTGACGATCTCGTACTTGTAGCGGGCGCCCGGCTCGACGTCGGGCAGGAACAGCTCCCAGATGCCGGAGGAGCCCAGCAGGCGCATGGGGTGGAGGCGGCCGTCCCAGGTGTTGAAGTCGCCGACCACCCGCACGCTCCTGGCGTTGGGGGCCCACACGGCGAAGGCGGTGCCGCGCACGCCGCTCACCTCGATGACGTGCGCGCCCATGCGCCGCCACAGCTCCTCGTGGCGACCCTCGCCGGCCAGGTGCAGGTCGATCGCTCCCAGCGTGGGCCAGAAGGCGTAGGGGTCGCGCAGCTCGAAGGCGGAGCCCGCCGGGTAGGTCACCCGCAGCCGGTACTCGTCCGGCTGCGGCTGCTGCGGCAGCGGCGCCTCGAAGAAGCCGGGCGCGGTGCGCTCGGCCTCGACGGGCTCGCGCCCGGCCACCAGCACCTCGACGCGCTCGGCGTCGGGCCGGTGCGTGCGGACCACCGCGCCGACGGCGCGGCCGTCGTGCTCGGCGCCGCCGGTGGGGTGCGCGCCGAGCAGGCGGTGCGGGTCGCTGTGGCGTCCGTGCAGCAGCGCCTCCACCTCGTCCGGCCGTGCCCGCCACTGGACGCGCGGCGGCGCGTCCGTGCCGCCGTCGCGCGGCTTGCGGTCGGCTTCCGGGGTGCCGCGTCGGCTCGGGCGCATGCGTTTCACCACTCCTGTGTCGGATCGTCTCGTCGGTCCAGTGCGGTCAGGATTCCCTCCACGGGCACTCTCACCCAGTCCGGACGGTTGGCCAGCTCGTAGCCCAGCTCGTAGGTCGCCTTGTCCAGCTCCATGAGCGCCAGCAGCCTGCCGCCGTCCGCCTCCGAGGCCGGCAGCAGCCCGGCCGGGGCGGCGGTCGCGCGGTAGCCGGCCAGGAAGCGCCGGCGGGCCGTGGCGCGCCAGTTCTCCACCTGGCTGCCCGGCGGCACGCGGGCCGCGGCGTAGTCGAACGAGCGCAGCATCCCGGCGACGTCCTTGAGCGGGGTGTGCGGCTCGCGCCGTTCCGGCAGCGGCCGGGCCGGCTCCCCTTCGAAGTCCAGCAGCTTCCACCCGTCCGGGCCGCGCAGCACCTGGCCCAGGTGCAGGTCGCCGTGCACGCGGATGACCGGGCCCACGGCGGCCGGGTCCTCAAGGCCCGCGGCGCACGCCTCCAGCAGCTCCTCGCGGCGGTCCAGCACCGCGGCGCACTCCACGGGCGCGCGCTCGGCGGCCAGGTCCAGGACGCGCAGCGCCTGTGCCCGCATCCCCGCGGACCATCGCCGCAGCAGCGCGGTGTCGGCGTCGTGGCGGCCGAACGCGCGCGCCAGGCCCTCGTGCGTCGCGGCGACCGCCGCGCCCAGCGCGTCGAGGTCGTCCAGCAGCCCCGGCTGGGGCCGCGGCCGCCCCTCGGCCAGCGTCTCGACCTCGCCGACGGCCAGCTCCCAGCCCTCGTGCGCCGGCGCGACCAGCTCGCTCACCACGGCCAGGACCGTCGGCTCGCGCTCCTGCAGCAGCAGGGCGCCGTGCTGGACCGGCACGGTGCGGGTGCCGCCGGCGGTCAGGGCCCTGGTGAGTTCCACATCGGGGTTCTCCCCGGCTTCCAGCTTGCGGAACACCTTGAGGACCGCGTCGCCCAGCACCACCGACGTGTTGGACTGCTCGCCGCCCATGCGGCGCACGGCCGCGTCGTCCGCCGGCCGCCACGCGGTGAGCGCGCCGCCGGACAGGCGGGCCCCCCGGCTGGTGCCGTGCGCGTGGTCGTCCAGGCACAGGCGCACCAGCAGCCGGCACGCCTCCGCCGAGGCGCCCGCGTCGACGAGGGCGGCCTCGGGCAGCCGCGCCACGACGTCGGCGCCGTCGGCCTCGCCGTCCTCCAGCGCGAGCGGCACGTGGTAGCGCTCGGTCCCGCCGTCGGCGTAGCGCACGTCCACGAGCACCAGCAGCAGCGGCTGTGGCCCGCCGGCCAGCACGGCCAGGTCGTGGACGTGCAGCTCCTCCAGGTCGCGCGCCTTGCCCGCGTACCAGCGCTGCCGTGGCAGCCACGCCCGCAGCGCGCCTGCGACGATGCGCTCGCCGGACGGCGCCGCCAGGGCGTCGAGCACGCTCATCCCCGCGCCTCGGCGGTCAGCTCGAACCAGTAGAAGCCGTGCGGCGCGAGCGTCAGGAAGTACGGCAGCTCGCCGATGGGCGGGAACGGGGTGCCGCCCAGCAGCTCCACCGGCATGCAGCCGTCGAACTCGCGCAGGTCCAGCTCGACCGGCTGGGCGCTGGAGGCGAGGTTGCTGACGCACAGGATGGTCTCGCCGGAGCCCGGTGCGCCCCCTTGGCGCAGGAACGCGAGCACCTTGGGGTTGGAGGCGTCCAGGGCGCGGAACGAGCCGGTGCCGAAGACCGGATGCGCCTTGCGGATGTGCACCATGTCGCGCACCCAGTGCAGCAGCGAGTTCGGGTTGCGCTGCTGCTGCTCCACGTTGAGCGCCTCGTAGCCGTAGACGGGGTCCATGATCACCGGCAGGTACAGCTGGGCGAAGTCGGCGCGGCTGAAGCCCGCGTTGCGGTCGGGCGTCCACTGCATGGGCGTGCGGACGCCGTCGCGGTCACCCAGGTAGATGTTGTCGCCCATGCCGATCTCGTCGCCGTAGTACATGACCGGCGTGCCCGGCAGGCTCAGCAGCAGCGCGTGGAACAGCTCGATCTGGCGGCGGGAGTTGTCCAGCAGCGGCGCCAGGCGGCGGCGGATGCCCACGTTCATCTTCATGCGGGGGTCGCGCGCGTACTCCTTGTACATGTAGTCGCGCTCCTCGTCGGTGACCATCTCCAGGGTCAGCTCGTCGTGGTTGCGCAGGAAGATGCCCCACTGGCAGCCGTCGGGGATCGCCGGGGTGTTGGTGAGGATCTCCACGATCGGCTTGGCCTCCTCGCGCCGCACCGCCATGAACATGCGCGGCATGACGGGGAAGTGGAACGCCATGTGGCACTCGTCGGCGTCGCCGAAGTAGTCCACGACGTCCTCCGGCCACTGGTTCGCCTCGGCCAGCAGCACGCGGTCGTCGAACTCCTCGTCCACCATGGCGCGGATGCGCCGCAGGAACGCGTGCGTTTCCGGCAGGTTCTCGCAGTTGGTCCCGTCGCGCTCGAACAGGTACGGCACCGCGTCCAGGCGCAGCCCGTCGAAGCCCAGGCGCAGCCAGAAGCGGATGACCTCCAGCATCGCCTCGCGGACCTCGGGGTTGTCGTAGTTGAGGTCCGGCTGGTGGCTGAAGAAGCGGTGCCAGTAGTAGCGCTCGGCCACCGGGTCCCAGGTCCAGTTGGAGCGCTCGGTGTCCACGAAGATGATGCGCGCGTCGGGCCAGCGGTCGTCGGTGTCGGACCACACGTACCAGTCGTGCTTGTCCGAGTCGCGGTCGCGCGCCTCCTGGAACCACGGGTGGGCGTCGCTGGTGTGGTTGACCACCATGTCCACGATCACGCGGATGCCGCGCGCGTGCGCGGCCTCGAGCAGCTCCGCCACGTCGTCGACGCTGCCGTACTCCGGCAGCAGCGTGTAGTAGTCGGCGATGTCATAGCC
>DATMKC010000104.1:0-4582 GCA_035553555.1 Egibacteraceae bacterium
TCGGCGAGCACGGTCCAGCGGCCGGCGGCCTCGTCGACCTCGCCGAGCACGGAGGCGCCCAGCGCCACCAGCCGCGCGACCTGCTCGGCGCGGCGCTCACCGCCGCACAGCACGTCCAGATGGGCCCGGTTCTTGACCGTCTTGGGCTCGGCGACCCGCTGGAACACGATGCGCCCGCCGGGGCGCCGCCGGGGGTCCCGGATCGCGGCGTAGCGCCCGTCCTGCCCGCTGTGGTGGGCGTCGGGCTCGAAGCCGAGCGCCTGCGCCCAGAACGCCGCGAGTCCGGCGGGGTCGGCGCAGTCGACGGTGAACTGGTAGCCGAGCGGCTCAGCCATCGCCACGCGCCACCGTCTTCACGGAGCCGTCAGGTCCGGTCGTCCACATAGTCGAGCATGCCGGCGTAGCGCTCGCTCTTGCCCTTCACCACGTCGAAGAACAGATCCTGGATCTGCTTGGTCACCGGCCCGGGCGCGCCGATCTCGCGCTCGTCCACGGAGCGGATCGGCACCACCTCGGCCGCGGTGCCCGTGAAGAACGCCTCGTCGGCGGTGTACAGGTCCTGCCGCAGCAGGTTGGCCTCCACGAACGGGATGTCGAGGTCCTGGGCGAACTGGATGACGCTGGCGCGGGTGATGCCGTCCAGCACGCCCTCGCTCAGCGCCGGCGTCATCAGCACGCCGTCTCTGACCACGAAGATGTTCTCGCCGGAGCCCTCCGCGACGCGGCCGTGCTCGTTGAGCAGGATGGCCTCGTCGTAGCCGGCCTTCAACGCCTCCACCTTGGCCAGGGAGCTGTTGATGTAGACGCCGCACGCCTTGGCGCCGGTGGGGATCATGTTCGCGCCGATGCGCGTCCAGGAGCTGACCTTGGCGCGGATGCCGTTGAGCAGGCCCTCGTCGCCCAGGTAGGTGCCCCACGGCCAGATCGCGATGCACACGCTCACCTTGCTGGGCAGTGGGTTCAGGCCCATCTCGCCGTAGCCCAGGTAGGCCAGCGGCCGGATGTAGCAGCTCTCCACCCCCGCGGCGCGGATGACCTCGCGCGTGCCCTCCATCAGCTCGTCGACCGAGAACGGGATGTCCATCTGCAGGATCTCGGCCGAGCGGTGCAGGCGCTCCATGTGCTCACGGTGGCGGAACACCGCCGGGCCGCGATCCGTGGCGTAGGCGCGCACGCCCTCGAAGACGCCCCAGCCGTAGTGCAGCGTCGGCGTGAGGATGTGGACGGTGGCGTCGGCCCAGTCGACCAGCTCGCCGTCCATCCAGATCTTGGAGACCTCGGTGATGGGCATGGCGGTTCAGGCTCCTTGCGCGATTTCAGAGGCGATGCGGTCGCCGATCTCGTCCGTGGAGTATCCCATGGCCGCTCCCGCCATGGCACCCAGCGTCGTGAGCTGGCGGGCCGCCGCCTGCTCCACCGCCTCGGCGGCCTTGCGCTCCCCCAGGTGCGCCAGGCACATCGCGGCGCTCAGCACCGCGGCGACCGGGTTGGCCCACCCCTTGCCCGCGATGTCGGGCGCGGAGCCGTGCACCGGCTCGAACATGCTGGGCGCGGTCTTGTCCGGGTTCAGGTTGCCGGAGGCGGCCAGGCCCAGGCCGCCCTGCACCGCGGCGCCCAGGTCCGTGACGATGTCGCCGAACAGGTTGTCGGTCACCACCACGTCGAACCGCTCCGGCGACTGCACCAGGTACAGGCACATCGCGTCGACGTGCACGTAGTCGGTGGTCACGTCCGGGTAGTCGGCCGCGACCGCGTCGACGGTGCGCTGCCACAGGTCACCGGCGAAGGTGAGCACGTTGGTCTTGTGGCACAGGGTGAGCTTGCCGCGCCGGGCCTGCGCCTGGTCGAACGCGAAGCGCACCACACGCTCCACGCCGTGGCGGGTGTTGAGCGACTCCTGCGTGGCGACCTCGTTGGGGGTGCCCTTGTAGACGCTGCCGCCGGCGCCGGCGTACAGGCCCTCGGTGTTCTCCCGCACCACCACCAGGTCGCAGCGCTCCGGGGTCAGGCCCGCGATCGGCGTGGGCACGCCCTCGTACAGCTTCACGGGACGCCAGTTGACGTACTGGTCGAACGCGAAGCGCAGCTTCAGCAGCAGGCCGCGCTCCAGCACGCCGGGCGGGACGTCGGGGGTGCCCACGGCGCCCAGGAGGATGGCGTCGTGGCGGCGCAGCTCCTCGATCACGGTCTCGGGCAGGACCTCGCCGGTGGACAGGTAGCGCACCCCGCCCAGGTCGTAGCCCGTGGTCTCCACGGAGAAGCCGAAGCGGTCCGCGGCGGCGCGCACGGCCTTCAGGGCCTGCGCGGTCACCTCCGGCCCCACGCCGTCCCCACCGATGACCGCAAGGTCGTAGCTGCCCACTGCCGCCTCCATGCCGAGTCCCGAACGCCAGGCAGTGTACGGGCCGTCAGACGGGCACGCCCTCGGCGGCGAGGCGGGCGCGGAGGTCGGCGGCGGACGTGAACAGGTGCGCGCGCAGCCCGGCGGCCGCCGCCGCCTCCACGTTCGGCGGGCGGTCGTCGGCGAACAGGCACTGCGCCGCCGGGCGGCCCACCTTGTCGAGCAGCCGCTCGAAGAAGCGCGGGTCGGGCTTGCGCACCCCCAGGTGGCAGCTCGCCCACACGCCGTCGAACAGCTCGTCCAGGCCGAAGCGCTCGCGCAGCTCCTCGATCCAGACGGGATAGTTGCTGGCGACGTGCAACTCCAGCCCGGCCGCGCGGGCGTCGCCGAGCAGCGCCTCCATGCCGTCCATGAACCGGTAGCCCGCACGGCGGGCGCGGTGGAACGCCTCCGCGTCGAACGCCATGCCCGCATCGGCCCAGAAGCGCCGCTCGAACTCCGCCTCGTCGATGACGCCGCACTCGAACTCCGGCCAGGAGGTCGCGTCCTTGTGGCGCCAGACCTCGGCCAGCGGCACCTCGACGGCCGCCTCGATCGCCTCCAGGTAGGGGTCGTGCAGGACGACACCCATCAGGTCCAGGCACAGCACCGTCGGCATGGCCCCATTGTGCCCGCGGCGAACCCCCGCGACGGAACCCGCGACGCGGGACGCGGCGTCTGGCACCATGGACGCATCGCACGGCCCTGCCGCCACCGGCGCCGGCAGGCCGGCCACGCCGGACGCGCCCGTGCGGCGCGATCCGAGCCAAGGCACAACGGGGCTCTCCCCAGGCCAGGAGGACGAATGACCGTGTTGCACGGCGCCGCTACCACGCTCCGCCCGGTTCAGCCGGGGGACGCCGAGGCGCTGACCCGCATCCTGGCCGAACCCGAGGTGTCCCGCTGGTGGCCCCGCTACGACGCCGACCGGGTGCAGCGCGAGCTCATCGACGCCGAGCACACCACGGTGTTCGCCATCGAGGTCGAAGGGCAGGTGGTCGGCTCCATCCAGTACGTCGAGGAGCCGTCGCCGGACTACCGCCACGCCAGCGTCGACGTGTTCCTGGACCCCCTGTGGCACGGCAAGGGCCTGGGCACCGACGCGGTGCGCACGCTGGCCCGCCACCTCGTCCACGACCGCGGGCACCATCGCCTGGCGATCGACCCGGCCGCCGAGAACGAAAAGGCCATCCGGACCTACAAGCGGGTGGGCTTCCGGCCCGTCGGCGTCATGCGCTCCTACGAGCGCAGCGCCGACGGCGAATGGCAGGACTGCCTGCTCATGGACCTGCTCAAGGCCGACCTGCACTGACGCCATGCACGTCGTGAACTCGCGGGTGCTGCTGCGGCCGCGCGACTTCGACGCCTCGGTGCGCTTCTACTCCGACGCCATCGGCCTGGTGCGCTTCCGCGAGTGGGGGGCGCCGGGCCGGCGCGGCGTGGTGTTCTTCCTGGGCGGCGGCCTGCTGGAGCTCACCGAGTCCGCCGGCGCCAGTGGCGAGGTGGGCACCGTGCGGCTGTGGCTGCAGGTCGCCGACGCCGAGGCGGCGCGCGCGGAGCTTGAGGCCAAGGGGGTCGCGGTGGCCTCGCCGCCGGAGCGCAAGCCGTGGGGCCTGGTGGAGATGACCGTGCACGACCCCGACGGCCTGCCGCTGGTCATCGTGGAAGTCCCCGACGATCACCCATTGCGAAAAGACACGCGCTAGCGCGCTAGGCGAGCAGTTCCAGGATCGCGCGCCAGCCGCCGTGCTCGGCAGGCTCGATGACGTGGTCGGCCAGCGCGAGCGCCGCCTCGCAGCCGTCGGACACCACGCACGACACCCGCGCCGCCTCCAGCAGCTCCAAGTCGTTCTCGCCGTCCCCGACCGCCAGCACGTGGGCCGGGTCGATGCCCTGGTCCGCGCACCACGCGAGCACGCCCGCCCACTTGCTCACGCCCGGCGGGCGCACGCTGATGTGGGTCCCCGGGAACAGCGTGCCCACGCTCACCCACGGGATGCCGGCATGGCCCACGGCGGCAGCCGCGACGCGCACCGGGGCGTCCTCGGCGCCCAACACGGAGAACGCGTACACCGGGCGCTCCCGCACCACCTCGCTGAGGCAGGCCCGGCCCAGCCCCTCCCCGATGTAGTCCAGGTGCAGCCGGTGCGTCGACGGGCGCTCCCCCACCACCACCTCGACCCCAGGCTCGTCCACGTACAC
>DATMKC010000105.1:0-2913 GCA_035553555.1 Egibacteraceae bacterium
CCACGACTTGAAGCCGCCCTCGAGGTCGATCCGGTAGAAGTCGCGGTAGTCGGGGTGGGCCGGGTAGCCGCCGTGCGGGTTCCACACCGCGTAGCTGACCGCGAGGTTGCGCCCGAACGCCGCCACGCCGCTGTCGCCGACGAGCACGGGATGGTCCAGCACGTCCAGCGGGTCGCCGACGGGCACGAGCTCTCCGCCCGTGTGCGCCCAGTCGCGCGGCGGGGCGCCGGCGGCGCGCGCCAGGGTCGGCCCGTCGACCACGAAATGGTCGACCCCGGCCGCCTCCCAGAACTCCTCCAGGCCGGGCAGCACCGTGGCCGAGCGCGACAGCGTCGGGGTGCCGTCGGCGGCCACGGCGACCGGCGGCGCGGTCGGGTCAGCCACCGTGCCGGCGGGCCGGTAGGCGCACTCCGGCGTCCACACGCCGGTGGGGCGCCGGCCGAAGCGGCGCTCGTGGACGTCCAGCCCGCCCGCGATCTGCGCGTCGATCAGCGCGGGGTCGTCGGCCAGCGCGAGGTACGGGTGCGTCGCCGGGCCGCCCAGCAGCTCGATCACGCCGGCGTCGGCCAGTGCCCGGAACGGGGCGGTGAGCCCCGTGGACAGGATCCGCCGCTCCACCACGTCCAGCAGCGCGGTCTGCCGACGCCAGTGGTGCTCCCACACCTCGCCCAGCGCGGCCCGGTCGCCGGCTCCGTAGCGCGACACCGTGTACTCCAGGTCCACCAGGCGCCGGCCCAGCCAGCCGTGGAACTCGCGCAGCAGGTAGGGGTCGTCCATCTGCTCGGCCAGCACCGGGGTCACGCCCAGCGTGAGCACGTCGCGATGCCCGTCCTCGGCCAGGCGCTCCAGCAGCGCCAGCACCGGCAGGTAGCTCTCCGACCAGGACTGGAACAGCCACTCCTCGCCCACGGGATAGGTCCCGTTGCGCCGCAGCCACGGCAGGTGGCTGTGCAGCACGAACGCGACGTGACTCATGCCGCCGGCTCCACTCGTGCCTTCGGCGTTGGGGGCCGCTGGGCCACGGCCACCAGGTCCAGCGACGCGTCGACGTCGGCGGCCTTCAGCGTGAAGTCGCGCGGCTGCACCGCGGCGATTGCGGTGCGCAGCCAGCGCGGCCACTCGTCCGGGGGCGCGGCGAACTGCAGGTCCGTCACGGGCTTGCGCGCCAGGCGCTCCAGCGCCTTGATGCGCCCACCGTGGTGGACGCCCAGGACGGCCTTCACCCGGAAGCGCGAGCCCAGGCATTCGGCCAGCTCGGCGGCGGTGAACTCCTTGACGTGGAAGGGGTTCACCGGTGTGTCGCTGCCCGGGGTGAACGTCAGCCGGTTGGGTGTGGCGCACAAAAACTCCCCACCGGGCTTGAGCACGCGGCGGATCTCGTCCAGGTAGCCGCCGACGTCCGGCAGGTGCTCGATGACCTGGAAGCTGACCACCGCGTCGAAGGAGGCGTCCGGCATGGGCAGGCGGCACAGGTCCGCCTCCACGAAGGACAAGCCGGGGTGGGCCGCCGGGGGATAGGCCGCCTTCGCGTGCGCCACCACGTCGGGGACCAGCTCCACGCCCGTCACCGCCGACGCCGCGTCCGCGAGCATCGCCGCGCCGTAGCCCTCGCCGCAGCCGGCGTCCATGACGGCCAGTCCGCGGATGCGCGCCCGCGCGAAGCGATAGGCCACGACATGCCGCTGGAACCAGTAGTTCTCGTGCGGGATGCCGGGCACGGTGCGCTCGCCCGTCAGGGGAAGAGAGTGGGTCATCAACAGTCCGGATGGTCTGGCAACGGGGCCTTGCCGATTTGACGCACGATATTACCGCGCGGTAACTAATGAGCCGAAGACTGGACCACGTCCCTGGGCTCTCGCCCTCCCGCCACCACCCGCCGACCTCGACGGAGGACCCTGTGAGGATCATCTGCCCGGTCAAGCGCGTGCCGGACACGGCCGCGGACAAGAAGATCAACCCGGACGACAACACGGTCAACCGTGACGCCTCCGAGCCCGTCCTGAACGCCAACGACGAGTGGGCGATCGAGGAGGCGATGCGCATCAAGGAGCGCACGCCCGGCACCGAGGTCGTCGCGCTGTGCATGGGCCCGGACGCCGCCCAGTCGATCGTGCGCAAGGCGCTGAGCTACGGCCTCGACGCCGCCATCCAGGTCACCGACCCCGCGCTGCACGGCTCCGACGCCGTCGCCACCGCGCGCGTGCTGGCCAAGGCGCTCGAGGGCGAGACCTACGACCTCATCATCATGGGCAACCAGTCCTCCGACGCCCGGTCGATGCTCGTGCCCGCGATGCTCGCCGAGTTCCTCGGCCTGCCCGCGCTGACGTTCTGCCAGAAGCTGGACGTCGACGGCACCACGTTCCGCGCCGAGCGCCAGACCTCCAATGGCTACCAGGTCGTCGAGGCGCAGGGCCCCGTGGTCGTCTCCGTGGTGGAGGCGATCAACGAGCCGCGCTACCCGTCGTTCAAGGGGATCATGGCCGCCAAGTCCAAGCCGCTGACCACCAAGTCGCTCGGCGACCTGGGTGTCGACGGCGGCGAGGTCGGCCTGGACGGCTCCCGGACGCAGGTCATCGACGTGACGCCGCGCCCGCCCAAGCAGGCCGGTGAGAAGGTCGAGGACGACGGCTCCGGCACCGTGGGCGCCAAGGCGCTGGCCGACTTCCTGGCTGCCAAGAAGTTCGTGTAGGCGACGACGAGCGAAAAGGAGAACACACCAATGGCTGACATCCTCGTCTTCGTCGACCACGACAAGGGCACGGTCAAGAAGGTCAGCGCGCAGATGCTGACCGCCGCCAAGAACAAGGGCGGCAGCGTGAGCGCCGCGATCTTCGGTGAGGGCGCGAGCGGCGCCGTCGAGCGCGCCGGCGCGTTCGGCGCGAGCAAGGCGTACGTGTGGGAGGCCCCGGAGGC
>DATMKC010000106.1:0-3707 GCA_035553555.1 Egibacteraceae bacterium
AGACGGAGTACGCCGTCTACGCCGAGCGCCTGCAGCCCTACATCGCCGACACCGGCACGCTCCTGCACGAGGCGCTGGAGTCGGGCGAGACGATCCTGCTGGAGGGCGCGCAGGGCACGCTGCTGGACCTGGACCACGGCACGTATCCGTTCGTGACGTCGTCCAACCCGGTGGCCGGCGGCGCGCTGACCGGCGCAGGCCTGGGGCCGCGCCACGTCGACCGCGTCATCGGCATCACCAAGGCCTACGTCACGCGGGTCGGCGCCGGCCCGTTCCCCACCGAGCTCCACGACGACATCGGCGAGCGCATGACCGCCGTGGGCCAGGAGTACGGCACCACCACGGGACGCCGCCGGCGCGTGGGCTGGTTCGACGCGGTGCTCGCGCGTTACGCCGCCCGCGTCAACGGTCTGACCGAGCACTTCCTCACCAAGCTGGACGTGCTGAGCGAGTTCGACACGCTGCGGGTGTGCCGGGCCTACCGCTACCAGGGCGAGGAGTACGACCACTTCCCGCCGCACCAGTCGATCTTCCACCACGCCGAGCCGGTGTACGAGGAGCTACCGGGCTGGCGCGATGACATCACGCAGGTGGCCGAGTACGACGACCTGCCCGTCCAGGCGAAGGGCTACGTCGAGCGGCTGGAAGAGCTGTGCGGCGTGCCGATCCGCTGGGTGTCCGTCGGCCCGGCGCGGGCGCAGACGCTGGACCGCGAACCCAAGCTGTCGCTCTAGATGCGGGTCCTGGTCCTGGGCGGGGGCGGCCGCGAGCACGCGCTGTGCTGGGCGCTGGCGCGGTCGGGCCACGAGGTGCTGTGCGGCCCGGGCAACGCGGGGATCGCGGAGGTCGCGCGCGTGGTCGCGCTGGACGCCGAGGACCCGGAGGCCGTCGTGGCGGCGGCGCGGGACGAGGGCGCCGACCTCGTCGTGGTGGGTCCCGAGGCACCGCTGGTCGCGGGCGTCGCGGACGCGCTGGCGGCGGCCGGGGTGCCGGTGTTCGGCCCCACCGCGAAGGGCGCGGCCATCGAGGGCAGCAAGGCGTTCGCCAAGGCGGTCATGGCCGAGGCGGGGGTGCCCACCGCGGGCTACTGGACGGGCACCGACGCCGCTGAGGCCAAGAAGGCGCTGGACGGCTTCGCGCCGCCGTACGTGGTGAAGGCCGACGGGCTGGCCGCGGGCAAGGGGGTGCGCATCTGCGCCGACCGGGCGGAGGCGGAGGAGGCGATCGACGACGCGATCGTGCGCCGGGTGTTCGGCGAGGCGGGCGGCACCGTCGTCATCGAGGAGTTCATGACCGGGCCCGAGGTCTCGCTGTTCGGGCTGTGCGACGGGCGCACCGTGGTGCCGATGGTGCCCGCGCAGGACTTCAAGCGCGCGCTGGACGGCGACCAGGGGTTGAACACGGGCGGCATGGGCGCCTACTCGCCGGTGCCGGCCTTCACGCCGGCCATGGTGGCAGACGTGCGGCGCGACGTGCTCCAGCCGGTGCTCGACGCGCTCGCGGCGCGCGGCATCGACTACGTCGGCGTGCTGTACGCGGGACTGATGCTCACGCCGCAGGGCGTGAAGGTGCTGGAGTTCAACGCGCGCTTCGGCGACCCGGAGACGCAGGTGGTGCTGCCGCGGCTGCGCAGCGACCTGGGGGAGCTGCTGCTGGCCTGCGCCACCGGGCGCCTGGCCGCGTTCGGCCCGCTGGAGTGGGACGAGCGCGCCTGCGTGACGGTGATCATGGCCAGCGGGGGCTACCCGGGCGACTACCGCACGGGGGTGCCCATCGGCGGCCTGGCGGAGGCGGCGGCGCTGGAGGACGTCATGGTCTTCCACGCGGGGACGCGCGCGGACGCCGGCCAGACCGTCACGGCGGGCGGCCGCGTGCTCGCGGTGTCCGCGTTCGGCGACGGCGTCGCGGCGGCGCGCGAACGCGCGTACGAGGGCGTGGACCGCATCGGCTTCGCGGGCGCCCATGTGCGCCGCGACATCGCCGCCCGGCCCACGGGAGGGTGACCGCTTCTCCGGCGGGGTAGGACCACGGCAATGTCGGTCCTGCTGGTCGTCCTGGGGTTCGTGCTCATCGTGGTGGCCCTGTGGGACGCCACGTCCACCATGGTGAGCGTCGAGGGCGGCGGACCCATCACCTCGCGCATCGGCCAGGCGGTGTTCCGCACGTTGGCGCGGCTCTCGCCGGACCCGCACTCGCGCGTGCAGTCCAAGGGCGGGGAGGCGATCTCCTTCCTGGTGATCCTGCTGTGGATCACGCTGCTGTGGGCGGGCTGGACGGTGATCTTCCTGTCCGCTTCCGGCGCGGTCGTCGACACGGCCACCGGCGACCCGGCCGGCCTGGTCGACACCATCTACTTCGCCGGCTTCGGTTTGTTCACCCTCGGGGTCGGCGACTTCCGGCCCGCGCCCGGCTTCTTCCAGATCGCCACGGCCCTGTCGTCGCTGAGCGGGCTGTTCCTGGTGACCGTCGGCATCTCCTACCTGCTGTCGCTGACCAACGCGGTGGCGGAGCGCCGCGGGGTGGCGGCGGTCATCTCCGGCCTCGGCCACAGCGGCGAGGAGATCCTGCGCACGTCGTGGAACGGCCGGGACTTCTCCGGGCTGGAGCATCAGCTCGCCACACTGGCCAGCGGCGTGGCGGCGCTGGCCGAGCAGCACCTCGCCAAGCCGGTGCTGCACTACTTCCACAGCCCCAACCGGCACACTGCCCTGGAGCCGAGCGTCGTCTCGCTCTACGAGGCCGTCCTGCTGCTGCAGTACGCCGTGGAACCCGGCGTGCGGCCACGTCCGCCGTCACTCGGCGCCACCAAGGCCGCCTGCGTGCGCCTGTTCGAGGTGTACCGGCAGGTCTTCGTCCGCCACCCCGTGGACGAGGTGGCGGAGCCGTGCCTGGACGCCCTGGAGGAGGCCGGCATCCCCCTGCGCCCGGCCGCCGACGTGCGCCGCGATCTGGAGGGCGAGCGCGAGACCCGGCTGCTCGCGGCCTCGCTGCTGGCCGAGAGCGGATGGCCGCCGGCTTCCGCGGACTACGACGCCCCCGGCTACGAGCCGATGCGGCACTGAGGCCGGGTGGCGGCGGTTCGCCCCACGGCCGCGCATGCGTCATGCTCTAGCGCGTGATCCCGCGCTACACGCTCCCCGAGATGGGCGCCCTCTGGACGGACGAGGCGCGCCTGCGCACGTGGGTCGAGGTCGAGGTGCTGGCGTGCGAGGCGCACGCCGAGCTCGGCGTCATCCCCGCCGGCGACCTGGCCGCCATCAAGCAGGGCACGCCGCCGTCCCCGGACGAGGTCACGGCGATCGAGCGCGAGACCAACCACGACGTCATCGCGTTCCTCACCGCGTTCATGCGCACCATTCCCGGTGAAGCCGGGCGCTGGGTGCACTACGGCATGACGTCCTCCGACCTGGTCGACACCGCCTACGGCGCCACCCTGGCGCGCGCGACCGACCTGGTGCTGGCCAAGGCCGACGCCCTGGTGGCCGTGCTGAAGCGGCGGGCCCTGGAGGAGTGGGACACCGTCTGCGTCGGGCGGACGCACGGCGTGCAGGCCGAGCCCACGACCTTCGGCCACAAGCTGGCGCAGTTCGCCTTCGCGGTGGACCGCGGCCGCGCGCGCCTGCGCGCCGCGCGCACGGCGATCGCGGTGGGCTCCATCAGCGGCGCGGTGGGGACCTACTCCAACATCGACCCGTTCGTGGAGGCCT
>DATMKC010000107.1:0-2033 GCA_035553555.1 Egibacteraceae bacterium
CCTGCTGGAGGACAACGTGACACTACGGGTAGAAGTGGCCAGTTGAGCCAGCCGTCGACGCCCAAGTACGGCGCCACCCTGACCGAGATCATCGCCACCCTGGAGGCCGCCGGGTTCACCGGCCAGATGGCGGCCCGCGCCGGCGGTGCCATGCAGTGCCTGACCTGCCGCCAGGAGAGCCCGGCCAACGACTTCAGGCTGGGTGCGATGCGCCGCACCGAGGGCGCCTCCGACCCGGCCGACATGCTGGCGGTGGTGGGCATCACCTGTCCCAAGTGCGGGGCCCAGGGGACCGCGGTGCTGGGCTACGGCCCGGAAGCGGATCCCGACGACGCCGAGGCCGTCCTCCGTCTCGGGGTGCTCGAGAGCTAACCCTGGGGGCCGGGGGCGACCCCGAGCTGCTGCATGAGCGCCAGCTGGTCGCTCTGGCTCCAGTCGTTGACGATGCGACCGTCGGCGATCTGGTGGATGGTGATGCCCTCCACGGTGACCGGCTTGCCGGTCGGAGGGATCCCGAAGAAGTTGCCGGTGTGGGTGGCCTTGCCCGTCCACCGGTTGACCACCTTGTCGCCTTCGACGACGAAGTCGTCGATCACGCAGTGCCAGTCCGGGAAGCCGGCGCGAAAGGCGCCGATGAGCGGCTTCAGCCGGGCGGCCAGCTCGGGCGTGAACAGCTCGTCGACCACGTCGACGTTGCCGGCGTTCCACGCCTCCTCGAGATACCGGGTGACCAGTTCCTTGCCGTCGTCAGCCATCGGTCGCCTCCCTTACACGCCAGCCGCCATCGACCCTAGCGTCTGTCACCACGCTTTCCCACTACTGCGGATTCCGTGGTACCGTGCAGAACGGAGAAGGGAGGCGTATGGACACCACGCAGCTCCTCAAAGGGGTGCTCGACCTGGCCGTACTGGCGGTGGTACGCGACGAGGACGGGTACGGGTACGACATCGTCCGCCGCCTGCGCACCGCCGGCCTCGACGATGTCGGTGACGCCTCGGTGTACGGCACCCTCCGCCGGCTGTACCAGGCGGGGGCGCTGAAGTCCTACGTGGTGGCGTCGGAGGAAGGCCCCCACCGCAAGTACTACGGCGCCACGCCGGCCGGGCGCGACCTGTACGAGACGTGGATCAAGAAGTGGCGGGGCTTCGCGGAGGCCATGGACGTGCTGATCGACACCCCGGAAAGGACGACCGCGTGAGCTCCACCCTGGACTTCGGCGCCACCGGCGACACGGCGACTCGGGACGCCGAGCGGTACCTGAAGGACGTCGCCCCCCACCTGGCCGCCCTGCCGGCCGAGGAGCGCGCCGACCTCCTCGACGACCTGGCCCAGCATCTTCGGGAGATCGCGGCCGAGGAAGGTCCGCCGCTGGTCGAGCGGTTGGGGCCGCCCGAGGCCTACGCCGCCGAGCTGCTGGCCTCCGCCGGCGTGGCACTCGGCCGGCGGCCGGGCGTGCCGTTGCTCGACCGCGCCGCCCGCGTGGTCGAGCGCGGTCGCCGGTCGTGGGCCGGCCAGGAGCTGATGCGCCTGTCGCCCGCGCTCCGGCCGGCGTGGTGGGTGGCCCGGGCCTTCCTCGCCGTCGCCTTCCTGGCCGAGGCCGGCGGCGGGAGCGCCGACGTCTTCCCGATCCCGGAGCTGGCCGGCAGCCGGCTGATCGGCCTGCTGGCCATCCTCGCAGCCATCCCACTGTCCGTGCGCCTGGCCGAGCGATCCCTTCCCCGCAGCGGCCGGCTCCTGGTCGCCGGCGCCGGCGCCGTGCTGGCCGTCTACGGGCTCTCGCTCCTCAACGGCGCCGGTTCGGCCGACGTCCACTACGTCGACGCGTACGGCCCACCGAGCTTTGCCGACCGAGGCTGTCTCACCGCGTCGTCGGGCCGGCCCATCACCAACCTCTACGCCTACGACAGCGAGGGCCGGCTGCTCGACCCCGTTCTCCTCTTCGACCAGGACGGCCAGCCCGTCGACAACCTGTGCCCAGAAGCCGACTGGCGGGGCCGGCAGCTCTTCACCGAGTACCGCCAGGACGTGAATGG
>DATMKC010000108.1:0-2016 GCA_035553555.1 Egibacteraceae bacterium
CCGGTCTACTCCGCGCCGGTCTACTCCGCGCCGGCGCGGCGACCGGCGCGGAGTAGACCGGCGCGGCCGCCGGTGCGGGCGCGCCAGCGGCCGGCGTGGCGTTGCGGACCGTGACGGCGGCGACCTGGCCGCCCGTCGCGAAGCGGAACGCCAACGGGTCCATGGGCTCCAGGCCGGCCGGCGCGGCGGTCTGCACCAGCACGTAGGCGCCCGCCGGCAGGCGCATGCGGCACGTGCCGCCGGGTCCGGTCACGCAGGTCGCCGCAGGCGCGGCGCCGGGGGCGACCGTGCCGTCGCTGTCGGCGTCGGCGTAGGCCGCGAAGGCCGCGCCCTCCAGTGGCGCGCCGGCGCCGTCGGTGGCGCTGACCTCGACCGTCGACATGTCGGAGGCGTTCGTGAACGTGATCGTCCGCGCCTCGCCGGCGGCCAGCGCGACGGGGTGCGGCTCGGCGGCTGCGGCATGGCCCTCCGGCGCGGCCGTCTGCACCACCAGGTAGTCCCCGGGCGGCACGGACGGGAACTCGCAGGAGCCGACACCGTCCGCGCCGGTCGCCGCGCCGGCGCCGGTGGAGACCGTCGCGGAGGTCCCGGCGGTGCCGCGGGTCGCCGGCCCGCCGGCCCGCTCGCTGCCCGAGGCGGTGGGCGGGACCGTGGTGCGCGTCGTCCGCGCGCCCGGCGACGCGGTGCGGCTGCTGGCCCGGGAGCCCAGGGCCGCCATCGCGTGGGTGGCCTCCATCGCCCTGCTGTGCCTGGCCGCACTCGCCGTGCGCCGGCGGCATCGAGGACTCGTTCTGATCGACCAGAGAGGAGCGAGCACGCCGTAGCGGCGGATCCGTCACGGCAGACACGCGTCGCGGGGCACGGACGGCGGGGTCCGTGCCCGGTGGGACGACGCACGCATCGCCGGGCGCCTCGCAACAGGCGCGCCGCAGATCTTTCGAGGAGGAGCAATGCGCATCAGGGCTACAGGACTGCTGGCCGCCATCGGCCTGCTCGTCGGCATGATGGCCGCGCCGGCATCCGCCGACGCGCCGACCGACGCCGGCATCTTCAACGGACAGGCGTCGGTCAGCCAGGACCGTGGGACGGACCAGACCAAGTGGTGCCAGCCGGACGGCACCTTCGCCGGCCTCAACACCCAGACCGGCGTGGGTCTGCCGCTGCTGGGCGGCGTGGACAAGGCCTACTGGAAGATCGACGCCCCGCAGGGCGCCGTGATCTCCCTGGCACGGGTGGCGACGGGCTCGCTGCAGATGTGCGGGGAACTCGCCCCCCTGACCACGAGCCCGGCCCAGCTCGGTGCCTCCTGCATCACCACCAAGGGCAGCAACGGGCAGGGCTTCGGCGACTTCGACGGCGACCAGATCTGGCTGAGCGGGTTGAGCTGGGAGGCCACCGTGGGCGGCACGTTCACGGTGACGGCCAAGGCCGGCAGCACGCAGGGCGACACGGGCAGCGACCTGGTGGCGATCGTGCAGGCGCTGGACGAGGCGGTGCTGCTGAACTGCCTCAGCCAGAACGGCGCCCGGACCTTCAACGTGCAGGCGGTGTACGCGGTCGTGTGACGCTGGATCACGCAGGCGGCCCCCGGCGTGATCGCCGGGGGCCGCTGTCGCTCCGGGGCGGTGCTATCCGTCCGCGGCCGTGTCGCCCCCGGTGTCGGTGCCGCCGGTGGTGTCGGTGCCGCCGGTGGTGTCGGTGCCGCCACCGTTGTCGACGTTGACGTCGATCTCCTCCGGGACGTCCACGCCGCCGTCGATCTCCAGGTTCTGCTCCCCGTCGCCGCCGAGCATGCTGATCAGCAGCCACACCACCAGCACGAGGGCCACGATCCCGATGATGACGGCGATGACGCCTCCCGGGCCTCCGCCCGCGGGCTCGCTGACGATGACTTCACGGTCGCGCACCGGCTCTCGCGGCTCGCGCGGGTACTCGGCGCTCATGGGGACCTCCTGGGTCGGTCGAAAGGGGCTTTGCCTGGCTACCCTGCGTGCATGGACGACAAACGGTCCGCAC
>DATMKC010000109.1:0-2427 GCA_035553555.1 Egibacteraceae bacterium
CACCCGCGGGGACGAGGGGCCCGGGCCGGTGCGCGTGGCGGAGACCCGGCTCACGCCGCCGCCTCCGGCGCGGCGCCAGGCCGGCGAGGTGCTCCAGGCGCCGACGGAGCCGGTCCCGCTGGTGGACACGCATGCCCGCACGTTCGAGACCCACGCCGAGGAGCTGGCCGACAAACCCGCCGCCGACGTGATCCGCGCGGCGCGCGACCTGTCCACGGACGAGTTGCGCGCCCTGTACGAGTACGAGCAGGGGCACAAGAAGCGCAAGACCGTGCTGCAGGAGATCGAGGCGCAGCTCGCCCCCGTCGGCTGAGCCGATCCACAGACTCCCCCTGGAAGCGGGTGCAGTTTGGCGCACATACGCGCCGAACTGCACCCGCTTCAGGTGGTCAGCTGTGGAGGGCGTCCTCGAGGGCGGTGTCGTGGAGGCTGCGGGCCTCGGCGAGGTCGATGTCGAGCAGGTCCTGGAACGCAAGGACCGGCTCCTCGATCACCATGCCGAGCTTCTGGCAGTGCACGCCGCGCGCCTCGCACAAGCGGCGGAACTGCTCTGCGTCCGGCGCCTTGAGGCTCACCACCACGCGTGACGGCGACTCGCTGAACATGAATTGCACCGGCTCGACCCCGGGCTCGGGGATGACGCGCGCGCCGAGCATCGCGGGCAGCGCCGACTCCGCCAGCGTGACCACCAGGCCGCCCGTGGACACGTCGTGGGCGCTGCGCAGCCACTGCGCCTCGGCGGCGGCCCACAGCAGGCCGTGGAGGCGGCGCTCCTCCTCCAGGTCGATGCGCGGCGGGCGCCCGGCGATGCGCCCGTGCACGCGCCACAGGTACTCCGACCCGCCCAGGCCGGGCCGCGTGGGCGCGCCCACCAGGAACAGCACGTCGCCCGCCTCCCGGAAGGCGTTGGGCACCTGGGTGACGACCTGGTCGAACACGCCGAGCACGCCGATCACCGGTGTGGGGTGGATCGCCGTGTCGCCGGTCTGGTTGTAGAAGCTCACGTTGCCGCCGGTGATGGGCGTGCCCAGCGCCTCGCAGGCGGCGCTCAGGCCGGCGATGGTGTCGCGGAACTGGCCCATGATCTCCGGCCGCTCGGGGCTGCCGAAGTTCAGGCAGTTGGTCGCGGCCACCGGCACGGCACCGGTGCAGGCGACGTTGCGCGCCGCCTCCGCGACGACGAGCTTGGCGCCCTCCTCGGGGTCCAGCGCGCACCAGCGGCCGTTGCCGTCCGTGGAGATCGCGATGCCCCGCGGGTACTCGGTGTCCTCCGCGCCCGTCGCGGGCAGGCGCAGCACCGCCGCGTCCGAGCCAGGACCCTGCACGGTGCCGTGCTGCACGATCGAGTCGTATTGCTGGAACACCCAGCGGGCGTCACCGACGTTGGGTGAGCTCAGCACCTGCCGCACGGCCTCGCCGAGGTCCGCCGGGGCGGGCCAGGCGTCGACATCCTCGTGCGCCTCGGGGTGCACCCAGTCCTCGACGGGACGGTGGTAGACCGGCCCCTCGTCCACCAATGCCTTGGCGGGCGCGTCGTGCACGACCTCGCCATGGCGGGTGAACACCAGCCGGTCGCCCTCCACCACCTCGCCGATCGGCGTGGCGTCCACGCCCCAGCGCCGGCAGATCTCCAGCACGCGGTCCAGCCTGTCGGGCGACACCAGCGCCAGCATGCGCTCCTGGCTCTCCGAGCACAGGATCTCCCACGCCTCCATGGACGGCTCGCGCAGCGGCACCTTGTCCAGGTCCACGCGCATGCCCATGCCGGCCTTGGCGGCCATCTCGGAGGTGGAGCAGGCGATGCCCGCCGCGCCCATGTCCTGGATGCCGCTCAGCAGGTCCTCGGCGTACAGCTGCAGGCAGCTCTCGATCAAGAGCTTGCCCGCGAACGGGTCGCCCACCTGCACGTTTGGGCGCTTCGCCTCGTCCACGCCGTCCTCGCCGAACTCGGCGGAGGCCAGCACGGAGGCACCGCCGATGCCGTCGCGGCCGGTCCGCTGCCCGATCAGCACGGCGATGTCGCCCACGCGCTCGGCCACCGCGAGCTGGATGCGGTCGGCGTCCATGACGCCCACGCAGAACACGTTGACCAGCGGGTTGCCGTTGTAGCAGGGGTCGAACACGGTCTCGCCGCCCACGGTGGCCACGCCGATGGAGTTGCCGTAGTGGCCGATGCCCTGCACCACGCCGTCCACGACCCAGCGCGTCTTGTCGGAAGCAGGATCGCCGAAGCGCAGCGGGTCCATGAGGGCGATGGGCCGGGCGCCCATGGTGAGGATGTCGCGGATGATCCCGCCGACGCCGGTCGCCGCGCCCTGGAACGGCTCCACGAAGCTGGGATGGTTGTGGCTTTCGATCTTGAAGGTGACCGCCTGGCCGTTGCCGACGTCCACCACACCGGCGTTCTCGCCGGGTCCGACCAGGATG
>DATMKC010000110.1:0-2483 GCA_035553555.1 Egibacteraceae bacterium
CTCATGGCGCTGTCGACGGACAGCGCCATGAGCGCCTCGCCCCCGGCCTCGCGCCGGCCGACCTGCATGCCGGCGATGTTCACACCGGCCTCGCCCAGCTTGCCGCCGATCGTGCCCACGACCCCCGGCACGTCCGCGTAGCGGAAGAACAGCATGTGGTCGGTGGGCTCCATGTCCAGGTCGAAGCCCCACACCTCCACCAGGCGCTCGCGGTCGCTGGGGCCGACCAGGGTGCCGGCCACGCGCAGCCCGCCACCGGACAGGCGCACCACGGAGACGTAGTCGCGCGACTCGTGCGACGTCAGGGTGGAGACGTTCAGGCCGCGATCGGAGGCGAGCTGCGGCGCGTTGACGAACGTGACCGGCTCCTCCACCACGTCGGTGAGCAGGCCGCGGATGGACGACAGCGTCAGCGCCTCCGTGTTCGCGTCGGCGATCTTGCCGACGCACTCCAGCGTGATCTCGCTGGGGTTGCCGCCGTTGAGCGCGGTGAACAGCCGGCCCAGCTTCTCCGTGAGCGGCATGAAGGGCTTGAGCTCCTCGGGGATGCCGGCGGTGATGGCCACGTTGACCGCGCTGGGCACGAAGTCGCCGCGCAGCGCCAGCACCACCGCCTCGGCGACCTGCGTGCCGGCCTTGTCCTGCGCCTCGGTGGTCGAGGCGCCCAGGTGCGGCGTGACCACGATGTTGTCCAGCGTGAACAGCTTGGAGTCCGTCATCGGCTCGGCGGAGAACACGTCCAGCGCGGCGCCGGCGATCCAGCGCTCCGACAGGGCAACGTACAGCGCGTCCTCGTCGACCAGGCCGCCGCGGGCGCAGTTGACCAGGAGGGCGCCCGGCTTCATCGCCTTGAGCTGCGCCTCGCCGATGATGCCCACGGTCTCGGGGGTCTTGGGCAGGTGGATCGTGACGACGTCGGCCACGGCGATGAGCTCGTCCACCGTCGGCACCAGCTCCACGCCCATGCGCGCGGCGCGCTCGGCGGAGATGAACGGGTCGTAGGCGACCAGCTTCATGCCGAACGCCGACAGGCGCTGCGCGACCAGCACGCCGATGCGCCCCAGGCCCAGCACGCCGAGGACCTTGCCGTGCAGCTCGGTGCCCTCCAGCGCGCTGCGCTTCCACTCCCCGCCCTTGAGCGAGGTGTCCGCCTCCGGGATGCGGCGGGCCAGCGACAGCAGCAGCGCGACGGTGTGCTCGGCGGCGGAGATGATGTTGGACTGCGGCGCGTTGCAGACGATCACGCCGCGCGCGGTCGCGGCCTTCACGTCGACGTTGTCCAGGCCGATGCCCGCGCGCGCGATCACCTTGAGCTTGCCCGCCGCCTCGATGACGTCGGCGTCCACGGTGGTCGCGGAGCGGATCACGATGGCGTCGTAGTCGGGCACGACCTTGAGCAGCTCGTCCTTGGGCAGCCCAGTGTTGACGTCCACGTCGAAGTGCTCCGCCAGGGCCTGCACACCGGCCTCGGAGAGCTTGTCGGCAACGAGCACCTTCATGTGGGGCGATTCCTTCGTCGGTGACGGATGCGCCGTGCGCCGCGCGGGCACGGAGCACAACTGTAGGGCTCACCGAACAGCGCGGCCAAAGCGCGGCGCGCGTCCGGGCCTGTGGACGAGCCGATGGCCCGCCGGGCGGCACGCGCGTATAATCTCCTTACCCACTGATAATGTAAGGAGGCGGCATGGACGTCAGCGCCACGTTGACCTCGAAGGGACAGGTGACGATCCCGCGAGAGGTCCGTGAGGCACTGGGTCTCCACGAGGGAGACCGGGTGATCTTCCGCGTGGTGGGCGACACCGCCGTGCTCGCGCGGACCGACGACCTGCTCGATCTCGCCGGGACCATCCCCGTGCCCGCGCGCGCGTCGGCGCTCACCCCGGGCGAGGAGCGCCGGGCGGCCCACCGGGCACAGACGCGCCGGAGCGCGTAGTGCAGGTCGACACCAACGTCCTGGTCCGCCATGTGACCGGCTCGCCGGCGGCGCAGGCGAGACGCGCCACCGCGTTCCTGCGCCAGGCCGAGCGGCTCGACCTCCCCGACCTGATCGTGGCCGAGCTGGTCTCCGTCCTGGAATCCGTCTACCGGCAGCCGCGGCCGGCGGTGGCGGCAGTGGTGAGAGCCGTGGTGGCGTTCCCGGCGATCCGGGTCGGCGACGAGCGGCTGGTGCTGCGCGCGATCGAGCTGTACGAGACCCAGCGCGTCGACTTCGCGGAGGCGTACCTGGCCGCCGCCGCCGAGCGGACCGACGGCCAGGTCGTGTCCTTCGACCGCGGCCTGGACCGCATCGGCTCCGTGCGGCGCATCGAGCCCTGAGGCGCGCCGCCGTCTACAGGCGCAGGCCCTGGAAGACCTCGCGCGTCGCCGTGGAGCGGTTCAGCGTGAAGAAGTGGATGCCGGGCGCGCCGCCGTCCAACAGCTCCTGGCACAACTCGGTGGCGAACTCCACGCCGATGCGCCGCACGGCTTCCGGGTCGTCCTCC
>DATMKC010000111.1:0-2935 GCA_035553555.1 Egibacteraceae bacterium
CTTCAGTCTAACCCTACTCGCCCCCGGTTTGCGGAAATCCGACAGAAATGATTCGCCCAGCAACCAGAGACGGCTCATCGACGTCCACCAGCTCCCCGCGCTTGGTGCGGATCCGCAGGACACCATCGGACCAGGATTCCAGCACGCCCACCACATCCGTCATGCTCGGCTGCCCCTGCTCGTGCGGAATCCGCCGCCGAACGCTCACCCGGCTTCCCGTATCGGCGGGCGTGATGCGGACCACGCCGCGTGCCCTCATGGCGCCGGCTCGCGCAGGCACTCGGCGACCGCTGACGCCACTTCGGCGTCGCGGTCGAAGAAGAAGTGGTCGGTGCCGCCGATCACGCGCAGCGCATGGGGTGACACCGCCGCCATGCGCTCCGGGGCGAAGAACTGGTCGTGCTCGCCGGCCACCACCACGCGGCGGGCGGCCCAGGCGCGCACGCGCGCCACGGGCACCGCGCTCATCGGCAGCTCCTCCAGGGGGGCCACCGCGGGCGCGATCCCGACCCAGTCCGTCACGCGCTCGTCGTCCAAGCCGTGCAGCAGCGCGACCAGCGCGCCGAAGCTCCAGCCCGCCACCACCAGGCGGCCGTCCGCCAGTCCCTCCTCCCGCAGGTGGCCGACCGCCGCGGCCACGTCGGCGCGCTCGGCGGCGTGACCGTCCAGATGCCCGCGCGGGTCCACACCCGTGCGCACGGAGCGGAAGTCGAAGCGCAGCACGTGCCAGCCGTCCGCGGCCAGCGCCTGGCCGATCGCCGGCAGCAGCCACACGTCCATGTTGCCGCCGAACGCGGGATGCGGGTGGCACAGCACGACGGCGCCGCGGGGCGCACCGTCCGCGAGCCGCAGCCGGCCCCGCAGCACGGAACCGTCCGGCCCCGCGATGGTCACTGCTGCGCTGGTCACGATCCGGCCCTCTCCCTCGCTCGGCGGGAAACCCTTTTTAGCGCTCGCTCGGTCGAGGGCCGGCTCGTGCCCCATCGCGCCGGTCCACTGCTGGTCCGTCCTCGAGCACGAGGGCGGCCACCTCTTGCAGCAAGGGGGTGGCGCGGGTGTGCAGGACCAGGGCGGCGAGGTCGTCCAGGGGTGTGGGCTCGGCGTTGACGATCACCAACGGGACGCCGGCGGCGGCGGCCCGCTCGGGCAGCGCGGCCGCCGGGTAGACCTGCAGCGACGAGCCGACGGCCAGCACCAGGTCCGCGTGGGCGAACAGCATGGCGGCACGCTCCAGGGCCCCCGCGTCCATCGCCTGGCCGAAGCTCACCGTGGCGGACTTCACCAGGCCGCCGCAGCGCGGGCACGCCGGATCCTCGTCGCCCGCGTCGATGCGGTCGAACGCCCAGCGCGTGTCCGCGCGGAACCCGCAGCCGTCCGGCACGCCGCCGCGCGGGCTCGCGCCGATGCAGGTCACCTCGCGCGCGGTGCCGTGCAACTCGACCACGACGCGCGAGCCCGCCGCCTGGTGCAGCCCGTCGATGTTCTGGGTCATCACGCCGGACACGCGGCCGGCCGACTCGAGGGCGGCCACGGCCAGGTGCGCGGCATTCGGGCGCGGCGCCACCGCCCAGAATTCCCGGCGCATCGCCCAGGAGCGGCGCCTGGTGTCGGCGGACTCCACGTAGCGGTCGAACGTGAACTCGCGGGGGTCGTAGCGCGTCCAGATCCCGCCGGGGGAGCGGAAGTCCGGGATCCCGGAGTCGGTGGAGACGCCGGCGCCGGTGAACACCACCGTGCGCTCGGCGCCGCGCAGCAGCGCGGCGAGGGACGGCGCGTCGTCGGGCATCGCACCACGGTAGCCCGCGCGGCGTGCGCGGGCTCAGCTCGCGGCGCGCCGCGCCGCCGGGTCCGGCCACACCGTCCGCACGGCGACCGGCCCGTTCACGCCCTTGGCGTGCAGCCGGCCGGCCGGTCGCGCCGCCAGCCCTTCCCGGGCCAGGTCGACCCCGGCCAGGGCGGCCTCGCTCGCCAGGGTGCGCCCCGGCGGCGCCGCCTCGGCCACGCGCGCGGCCAGGTTGACGTGGTAGCCGATGCGGTCCTCGCCCTGGCGCCGCACCACGCCGCGATGGACGCCGGCGCGCAGCCGCAGCGGCCATTCGTGTGACTGCGCGGCGCGCTCGAACGCCGCGACGAGCTCGGCGGCGATGGCCGGACCGTCGCCGGCGCGCCGCGCCGCGAGCATGATGCCGTCGCCCAGCCGCTTCACCACGCGCGCGCCCTTGCGGCCATTGAGCGCCCCGGCGACCGCGTCGTCCAGCGCAGCCAGCACCAGCAGCGCGGTGTCGTCGCCCGTGGCGGCGACGAAGTCGCTGTAGCCGCTCACGTCGGCGAACACGATGCTGGTCTCCTCCTCGCCGCTGCGGGGATCCCAGTCCGGCGGGAGCAGGTCCACGAGCAGGCGGAGCGCGTCCCCCCCGGCGCGGCGCAGCGTGCGCAGGTCGGTCATGGCGTCCCTCTGCCGGTGCTTGCAACAGTTATGAAGCCGTTAGCTTCCTGCTAGCAGGCTACCAGCATGTGGGCGGGTTTGGCCGCAGCGGGTCAGCCGTTGGTACAACGGCCGCACAAGCCGAAGACGTCCGCGCGGTGCGCGGTCACGGTGTAGCCACGGCGGCGCGCCACGGCCTCCACCCAGGCCTCCACCTCCGCGGCGTCGATCTCCTCCACGCGGTTGCAGGCCTCGCACACCAGGTGATGGTGGTGTTGCTCCCCGCACAGCCGGAACGCCTGCTCGCCCTCGCGCTCGAAGGTGTCCAGGAAGCCGGCCTCCGCCAGCGCGGTCAGCGTCCGGTACACCGTCGCCAGGCCGATCGGCTCCCCGGCGGAGCGCAGGCTCGCGTGCAGTTCCTGCGCGGTCACGGCGTCGTCGCGCTCGCGCAGCGCCTCCACGACGCTGCGCCGTTGCCGCGTCGGGCGCAGCCCGACCGCCAGCAGGTCC
>DATMKC010000112.1:0-8022 GCA_035553555.1 Egibacteraceae bacterium
CTGCCGGTCGGCGCCGCCGTCCTGGGCGGGGCGGTGGTGGTGACGGCGCTGGCCGGCGTGAGGGGCGCCGTGGCGGTCGCGGCCGGCGTCGTGGTGGCGGTGGCGATCGGCGTGTGGGCGCGCCGCCGGGACGATCGCTGGACGACTGAGCTCGCCGACGCGGGGGCATTGGTGGTGGAGACCATCGCCCTGCTCGCGACGGTCGCGGTGCGCTAGCTGGTAGGGTGGATGTCGAAATCCCCGCGCCGTGCGGCACTCCGGCGCGAGCGGCAACCCCGGTACGGACTCCAAGAGGAAGAGGCTGCACACCCTTATGGCGAGATCACGCAGCGGACGCACGCCGTCACGGCGCTACGTCGACGCGGAGACCCGCGCGAAGCGCGAGGCCCGGTCGGGCTCCGAGAAGGAAGCCGCCCTGGAGCTCGAGGGCGTCGTCGAAGAGGCGCTGCCGAACACGATGTTCCGCGTGAAGCTCGACAACGGCCACACGGTGCTGGGGCACATCTCCGGGAAGATGCGCAAGCACTACATCCGCATCCTGCCGGGGGACCGCGTCACCGTGGAGCTGTCGCCCTACGACCTGACGCGCGGCCGCATCACCTACCGCTACAAGTAGCGCCGCGCCCAGCGAGCGGGTTGAGCACACATCCGGCGGGTCACGACACGCGCAGCACCACCTTGCCGATCAGCTCGCCCGCCTCCATCAGGGCATGCGCCTCCGCCGCCTGCTCCAGCGGCAGGATGCGGTCGATCACCGGCCGCAGCGACCCGTCCGCGAAGCCCGGCCACACCTGGGCCACGAGCTGCGCGGTGAGCGGCGCGCGCTCCTCCACGGTCCGCGGGCGCAGCGTCGAGCCCAGCACGGTCAGCCGCTTCGCCAGCAGCAGGCCAAGGTTGAGCTCGCCCATCACGCCGCCCTGCAGGCCGATGACCGCCAGGCGCCCCTCCATGGCCAGCGCGTCGAGGTTGCGCGCCAGGTACGCCGCGCCCATGACGTCCAGCACCACGTCGGCGCCGCGGCCGCCGGTGAGCTCGCGCACCCGCTCGGCGAAGTCCTCCTCGCCGTAGTGGATCGCCGCGTCGGCGCCCAGGCCGACGCACGCGTCGGCCTTCTCCGGCGAGCCGGCGGTGGCCAGCACCGTGCAGCCCAGGCGCTTGGCGAGCTGGATCGCTGCGCTGCCGACCCCGCCGGCGCCGCCGTGCACCAGCACGGTCTCGCCCGGTGCCAGCCGCGCGCGGTTCACCAGGTTGTCGAACGCGGTGGTGAACACCTCGGGGACCGCGGCGGCCGACACCGCGTCCAGGCCCGGCGGCAGCGGCAGCGCCACCTCGGCCGGCACGACCGCCTCCTCGGCGTAGCCGCCGCTGGGGACCACCGCGCACAGCTCGTCGCCCACGGACCAGCCGCTGACGCGGTCGCCCACGGCGGTGACCTCGCCCGCCAGCTCCAGCCCCAGCACGTCGGACGCCCCGGGCGGCGGCGGGTAGAAGCCGCGCCGCTGGAGCACGTCGGCGCGGTTGACGGCGGTCGCGCGCACGCGCACGGCCAGCTCGCCCGGCCCCGGCCGCGGCGCCGGGCGCTCCACGAACACCAGCGCCTCCGGCCCGCCCGGCTCCGGCGCGATCACGACTCTGCCCATTGCGTCTCCTCGTCGTCTGCCGTTTGCCGCGCAGTATCGGCCGCAAAACCTGGGTGTGCGGAATGGCGCCTCTGGCGAGGCTGGTACCCTGGCCCAAACCAGGAGCAGTGCGAGGCGGCAGCCGCGATCAGCGGCAGGCCGCGAGAGGAGAGTTGTGTCCGTTCAGATTGGAGATGTCGTCACCGGCAAGGTCGTCCGCCTGCACGACTTCGGCGCGTTCGTCGAGGTCGACGGGGAGACCACCGGGCTGGTCCACATCAGTGAGGTCCACCGCGACTTCGTGGAGAACATCCACGCCTACCTCACCGAGGGCCAGGAAGTCCAGGTCAAGGTGCTCGCGATCAAGGAAGACGGGCGCATCGACCTGTCGATCAAGCGAGCCGAGCCGGACTGGGAGGACGAGGTCCAGCGGCGCCAGACGGTGCGGCCGGACAAGGAGTTCAACCAGCGGCTGCGCAAGTTCATGCACCAGTCCGACATGATCCAGGGCGAGGTGCGGCGGCGGAAGCGCGCGCGGCAGTAACCGGCGGCGCCGGTTTGGGGCACGGCGGCCGCGCGGAATGACTCGCGGGCCGCCGCGACGAAAGGCCTCCAAACGTGCCCGACAACCCGGAAGTGCAGGCAGTCATCCTTGCGGGGGGCAAGGGAACCCGCCTGCGCCCCGTGACGGCCGAGCTGCCCAAGCCGCTGGTGCCGATCGCCAACCGGCCGCTGATGGAGCACCAGTTGCGCCACCTGGCGGCCGCCGGCGTGCGCGACGTCACGCTCGCGCTGGGCTACAACGCCGCCGCGTTCGCGGGCGTGGAGCGCGAGGCGGACGAGCTGGGCCTGCGCCTGCGCATCCTGACGGAGCCGGCGCCACTGGGCACGGGCGGCGCGCTGCGCTGGTGCCTGGACGGCGGCGCGTTCGACGAACGGCCGCTGCTGTGGCTCAACGGCGACGTGGTGGCCAGCCCCGACGTCGCCTCGCTGCTGGAGTTCCACACCTCGCGCGCGGCGTCGCTGACGTTCTGGCTGACCTCGGTCCGTGACGTCACCGACTTCGGCGTGCTGGAGCTGGACCCGGAGGGCCGCGTGCAGCGGTTCCTGGAGAAGCCGGCGCCGGAGGAGTCGCCGTCCAACCTGGTGAACGCCGGGATCCTCATGCTCGACCCGCAGATGCTGTCGCGCGTGCCGCCGGACACGTTCTTCTCGTTCGAGAAGAGCCTGCTGCCCGGCCTCGTGCGCGAGCGCGAGCCCATCTACGGGCTGTTCGACGGCGGCTACTGGATGGACACGGGCCGCCCGCGCACGTACCTGGCGGCCAACCGCCACGTCCTGGAGAACCGCGTGGACTGGGAGCCCGCCGGGGAGCTGCGCGAGGGCGTGTGGGAGGGGCCGGGGGTCAAGCGCGACGGCGCGATCATCATCCATCCCACCGTGCTGGGGGAGGGCGCGGTGATCGAGGACGGCGCGAACATCTTCGGCCGCGTGGTGGTGGGCCGGGGCACCGTCGTGCACGAGGGGGCGCAGCTGGACAGCTCCGTGCTGCACGACGACGTCGAGATCGGCCGCGACTGCGAGATCGTGAACTCCATCGTGTGCAAGGGCGCCCGCATCGGCGACGGCGTGGTCCTGGAGCACGCCATCGTCGGGGCCCGCGCCGTGGTGGGCGAGCGCAACGTGCTGCGCGGCGCCCGCCTGTGGAACGACATCGAGCTGCCCAGGCGCAGCCTCGTCATCGACCAGCTCTGACACGGCTCGCGGCGTAGCCGTATGTACGGCTGCCATGGTACGGTCAGCCGTATGAAGACCACGATCGTGCTTCCCGATGCGCTGCTCGCCGAGGCCAAGCGCGCCGCCGCCGAGGAGCAGACCACCCTGCGCGCCCTGATCGAGGAAGGCCTGCGGGAGGTCCTGGAGCGGCGGCGCCGACGGCCGGCGTTCCGCCTTCCCGACGCCGCGGTGGACGGCGACGGGCTGCGCGAGGAGTTCCGCGGCGCGGACTGGGCGGCGATCAGGGATGCCGCCTACGGCACGCCGCGGTGATCGCCCTCGACACGAACGTCCTGGTGTACGCCCACCGCGCCGACTCTCCGTTCCACGACCAGGCGGCGCGTGTGCTGCGGGACCTGGCTGAGGGCACGGCGAACTGGGCGATCCCGTGGCCCTGCCTGCACGAGTTCTTCGCCGTGGCGACGCACCCCCGGATCTACGACCCGCCGTCCACGCCCGCGCAGGCGCTGGCCCAGATGGAGGCCTGGTGCGCGTCGCCGACGGTGTCCCTGCTGGCCGAGGAGCTCGACCACCTCGACGTGCTGGGGCGCCTCCTGCGCGCCGGCGACGTGCGCGGGCCGCAGGTGCACGACGCCCGGGTGGCGGCAGTCTGCCTGTCCGCGGGCGTGCGCGAGCTGTGGTCCGTCGACCGCGACTTCAGCCGGTTTCCCCAGCTCCGGGTGGTGAACCCCCTGCGCTGACGGGCGATGTGCAGGGTTTCTCAACATTCTGTATGCTTATTTCATGTCCACCGTCTCGCCGTTCTCGCGCACGCCGGAGGCCGACCACCTGGTCGGCCTGCTCGGCGAGTCGCGCGGGCGCATCGTCGAGGCGCTGCGGCGCACGCCGCACAGCGTCGGCGCCCTGGCCGAGCTCATCGGCGTGTCCGAGGTGGCCGTGCGCCGGCACCTGTCGGTGCTGGAGCGCGACGGCCTCGTCACCGCCGAGACCGTGCGGCGCGAGGGGCCCGGGCGCCCGTGCGCCGAGTACCACCTGACCGACAGGGGCCGCCGGCTCTTCCCGGACCAGTCCGCGCAGTTCGCCTGCGAGCTGCTGGAGTTCCTGGAGGAAGAGCACGGCCGCTCCGCGGTGTTGCGCTTCTTCCAGTGGCGCCAGCACCGCCACCCCGGGCGTCCCGGCGCCGGGCTCGCCGGCCTGATCGGCGAGGACCACCAGACGTTCACGACCACGACCACAGGAGACAGTGATGGCCACGCGAGCTGAAGACCTCCAGCTCGGCACGTACAAGTACGGCTGGAGCGATCCCTCCACGTCGGTCTTCGTGCCGAAGAAGGGCCTGTCCGAGGACGTGGTGCGCGAGATCTCCGCGCTCAAGGACGAGCCGCAGTGGATGCTGGACGTGCGCCTGAAGGCCTACAAGCAGTTCCTGGCCCGGCCCATGCCGACCTGGGGCGGCGACCTGTCCAAGATCATCTTCGACGACATCTACTACTTCATCCGCTCCACGGAGAAGCAGGCGACGTCGTGGGACGAGCTGCCCGACGACATCAAGAACACCTACGACAAGCTGGGCATCCCGGAGGCGGAGAAGCAGCGCCTCGTCTCCGGTGTAGCGGCTCAATATGAGTCAGAGGTCGTCTACCACAAGGTGCGCGAGGACCTCGAGGAGCAGGGCGTGCTCTTCCTGGACACCGACAGCGCGCTGCGCGAGCACCCCGACCTGTTCCGCGAGCACTTCGGCAAGGTGATCCCACCCAACGACAACAAGTTCGCGGCGCTGAACACCGCGGTGTGGTCCGGCGGGTCCTTCATCTGGATCCCGGAGGGCGTCAAGGTCGACGTCCCGCTGCAGGCCTACTTCCGCATCAACCAGCAGAACATGGGCCAGTTCGAGCGCACGCTGATCATCGCCGAGCCCGGCAGCTACATCCACTACGTGGAGGGCTGCTTGCCCGCCGGCGAGCTCGTGTCCGCGGCGGACGGTTCGCGCGTGCCGATCGAGCAGGTCCGGGTCGGCGACGAGGTGCTCGACCAGCGCGGCCGCCCCGTGCGGGTCACGGCCACGCAGGCGAGGGACTACCGCGGGCCGGTCTACACCTTTGTTCCCACCTCGCCGGACAACGCCTTCACGGTCACCGCCGAGCACCCGGTCCTCGTGGTGCCGCGTGCCGACGTCGCGGTGAAGCGAGCGCCGCGCGGCGGATGGCTGCCGGAGGTCGACAGCGGCAAGCTCAAGGCGGCTGAGCCGCGCTGGGTCGAGGCCAAGGACGTCGTCGAGGGTGATTTCCTGGTCTTCCCCAAGCCCAGGCCGGCTCTGGCGGAGACGGTCCTGCCGCTGGAGTTCGCCCGGCTGGCCGGCTACTACCTCGCGGACGGCTCGGCGACGATCACCAACGGCGCCAAGTCGCTCCAGTTCTCCCTGCACATCGATGACACGGAGTCGGTCGACGAGATCCGCCGCCTCTGCAAGGAGCTGTACCAGGCCGAAGGCTCCGTGCTGTGGAACGAGGCCAAGCACGAGGCGCGGGTGCTCGTCTACACCCCCGCCGGCTACGAGGCGCTGCGCGCGCACGTGGGAACGCGGTCGCACACCAAGAAGCTGTCGGCCGAGCTGATGGGCCAAGACGCGGCGTTCCTGTCGGCACTCGTGGAGACGTACTTGCGTGGCGACGGGTGTGTGCGCGAGCGCGCCGGCGCCTTGTGGCATCGCGCGAACACCACGTCCCGTACCTGGGCGCACCAGCTTCAGGCGATCATGGCCCGGCTCGGGGTGTACGCGACCATCAGCGTCGACCGGCCGGCCGGACCCCGTGAGATCCTGGGCCGCGCGGTGAGCCGCCACGCGCTGTACCGCGTCCAGTGGACGGTCGGCGGCAGCGGCCCCCGGCTCGTCCGCGACGCGGGTGAGCACTTCCTGGTGCCGGTCAAGCGGCGTGAGGTCGGTGACTTCGAGGGGCTGGTCCACAACCTCGACGTGCGCGACCCCGACAGCTACCTGGCCAACGGGTTCGCCGTCCACAACTGCACCGCGCCCATCTACAGCTCCGACAGCCTGCACAGCGCGGTCGTCGAGATCATCGTCAAGCCGGGCGCCCGCGTGCGCTACACGACCATCCAGAACTGGTCGAACAACGTCTACAACATGGTGACCAAGCGCGCGGCGGCCTACGAGGACGCCACCATGGAGTGGATCGACGGCAACATCGGCTCCAAGCTCACCATGAAGTACCCGGCGGTGTGGCTGATGGGCCGCGGCGCCCGCGGTGAGGTGCTGTCGGTGGCGTTCGCCGGCGACGGCCAGCACCAGGACGCCGGGGCCAAGATGGTCCACCACGCGCCCGACACGTCCAGCCAGATCGTGTCCAAGTCCGTGTCGCAGGGCACCGGCCGCACCAGCTACCGCGGCCTGGTGGACATCCAGGAGGGCGCGCACCGCGTGAAGTCCAGCGTCGTGTGCGACGCGCTGCTGCTGGACGAGACCGCGCGCAGCGACACCTACCCGTACATGACCATCGCCGAGGACGACGCGCAGATCGGCCACGAGGCCAGCGTGTCCAAGATCGGCGAGGAGCAGCTGTTCTACCTGCAGTCGCGCGGCGTCGACGAGGCCGAGGCCATGGCCATGATCGTGCGCGGCTTCATCGAGCCGATCAGCAAGGAGCTGCCCATGGAGTACTCCGTGGAGCTCAACCGCCTGATCAGCCTGAACATGGAAGGGTCCGTCGGCTGATGGCAGCACCAAGGGAGCTCACCGAGCACGACGTCGCCGAGCTGTCGGCCGCCTACGGCGAGCCGGACTGGCTCCGCGACGTGCGCCTGGCCGCCTTCAAGGCGTTCAGCGCGCTGGACTGGCCGGACAACCGCGTGGAGGAGTGGCGCTACACCGACCCGCGCCGCTTCGACCTGGCGCGCGCGATCCTGACCGACGCCGGGCCGGCCGACGCGGTCGCCACCGGCATCACCGCCACCGTGCGGGACGCCGGCGGCTCGATCCGCATCGTCGACGGCGCCGTGGTGCAGGCCACCGTGTGCGCCGAGGGCGCGGAGCAGGGCGTCGTCGTCACGGACCTGGCCACGGCCGCGCGCGACCACGCCGACCTGCTGCGCGACGCGCTGGGCACCGCGGTGGGCAGCGACGAGAAGTTCGACGCGCTCAACCTGGCGGCGTTCACCGGCGGCGGCTTCGTCCACGTGCCCGCCGACGTGGAGTTCGCCCAGCCGATCATCGTGACGGTGCAGGCCACCCGCGACGGGGCGATCCTGCCGCGCGTGGTGATCAGCACCGGCCGCCACGCCAAGGCCACCGTGTACGTCGACCACGTCGGCGCCGCGGCGGCCACCGTGGTCGAGGTCGTGGAGCTGGTCGCCGGCGAGGGCTCCGTGGTCCAGCTCGTCAGCGCCCAGGACTGGGGCGGCGCGGTCGACCACGTCGCCACGCACCGCGGCCTCACGCGCGACAACGCCACGGTCAAGGCGCTGGAGGTCACCCTGGGCGGGCGCACCGTCTATGTGCGCCCGGACGTGCACCTGGCCCACGGAGCTGTGGTGGCCGCAGCGGACCACGTCGCTGTTGTGGATCTCCAGGAACGGGATGGAGTCGGCCTTCGCCCCGTCCGTGAGGATGAGGTTGCGGTTGGTCTGGTCCGACGCCGTGGCGCGCGCGTGC
>DATMKC010000113.1:0-11167 GCA_035553555.1 Egibacteraceae bacterium
CTCATGGGCCGCGGCGTGCCGCGCGGCCAACCGCAAGGGCGCCGAAAGGCCGGGCAGCGGCAAGGAGCGTCGCCCGCGGCGCCGCCCGAGGAGCGAACGAGCGGCCCAAGGACCTCATGGGTCGCGGCGGCATGGCAGAAAAGAACAGGCGCCAGAACGGGCGCGGGGCGCCGCCCGAGGAGCGAACGATTCGCGCCGAAGGCGCGACTGAGCGACGAGGGATGGCGCCCGCGCCCGACGGCGCCAGGCTCAAACGGCGTGGCGCCGACCCATGAGGTACGACTCCACCATGTGGTTCCACCCGCACACCAGGCAGCACTCCACCACGTAGGCCATGAAGGAGTCGTAGCTGCGCGCGAGCTCGTCCAGCTCCCGCCGCTCCCACACGATGTGGCCGGACAGGCGCTTCAGCGCGTCGCCGAAGACGTAGGTGACCAGGCGCAGGGACTCCGCCTCGTCGCGCGGGACCTCGGCGCGGTCGTCGGCCAGGGTGCAGATGGGGCAAGCGCGACGGGCCGGCGCGCCCACGTTGCGGGCGGCGCGCAGCAGTTCCGGATGGGCGTCGCAGACGTCCTGGATGGCGACGAGCCCGCGCGAGACCTGATCGACCAGCGCTCTGCTGGCCATCCGGTAGTCGGTGGTGCTCTTCAGGCCCTTCATCGCGTGTCGAGTGTAGGTCGGCACGTTCGCCCGGGCGCTGAAAAGCTCGTGGCGGGTGCTTGCGCCGAGCGCGCGCTGATGTAGCATCGAGATATATCGCGCTGATACATCGATGGGATATGTCCCCGATACGTCAGTTGCCGTGCGAAGACCACCCGCCGAAGTGAGGAACGCCGCCCCATGATGCTGGAACTGGCCGTTCTCGGGCTCCTGAAGGAGCGCGCGATGCACGGCTATGAGCTGCGCAAGCAGCTCAGCCAGAAGCTTGGCCTGTTCTGGACCGTGTCGTTCGGCTCGCTGTACCCGACCCTGCGGCGGCTGGAGAAGCGCGGCGCGGTGGAGAAGATCTTCCCCGAGGACTCGACCACGCGGCGCAAGCAGGTGTACCGCATCACGGACACGGGCGAGCGGGAGTTCCTGGAGCTGCTGAGTGAGGGCGCCAGCAGCACCTTCGAGGAGGACAAGTTCTCCTTGCGGGTCGCCTTCTTCCGCTACCTGAAGCCGGAGATGCGCATCCGCCTGCTGGAGCGCCGCAAGGCGTACCTCCAGGACAAGCTGGAGGAAGGCCACCTGGCCCTGGTGCGGGCCAAGCGCGGCCGCGCCGACGGCTACACCCTGTCGCTGATGCGCCACGGCATGGACACGACCCAGGCGGACATCGCCTGGCTGGACGAGTTGATCAACGCGGAGTCCGCCCAGCTCGCTGAGGCGGACCCGGCCAAGCCCGAGCCGGCCCCCCCGCCGGAGCCACGCGTCGAGGACAGCCCCGAGACGCTCAAGACGACCTGACGCGCGGACCTGCGCGCGAGGCACACCTACAAGGAGAACCGATGGTCAGCGATGGCCGGACGATTCGAGTCGCGATCGTGGGCGTGGGCAACTGCGCCAGCTCGCTGGTGCAGGGCGTCCACTACTACCGGGACGCCGAGCCGGGCACGGACGTGCCTGGCCTGATGCACGTGGAGCTGGGCGGCTACCACGTGCGGGACCTGGAGTTCGTGGCCGCCTTCGACGTGGACGCCAAGAAGGTGGGCCGCGACCTGGCGGAGGCCATCGTCGCGCCGCCCAACAACACCATCCAGTTCGCCGAGGTGCCGCCGATCGGCGTGGAGGTGCAGCGCGGCCCCACCCTGGACGGCTTCGGCGAGTTCTACCGCGAGGTGTGCGAGGAGTCCGACCAGCCCGCGGTCGACGTCGCCCAGGTGCTGCGCGACACGCGCGCCGAGGTGCTGGTGTGCTACCTGCCGGTGGGATCGGAGCAGGCGGCGCGCTTCTACGCCGCGGAGTGCCTGAAGGCCGGTGTCGCGTTCGTCAACGCGCTGCCCGTCTTCATCGCCAGCGACCCGGAGTGGGCGCAGCGCTTCACCGACGCCGGCGTGCCGATCATCGGCGACGACATCAAGAGCCAGGTGGGCGCGACGATCACCCACCGCATCCTCACCCGCCTGTTCGAGGACCGGGGCGTGTCCATCGACCGCACCTACCAGCTCAACTTCGGCGGCAACATGGACTTCATGAACATGCTGGAGCGCAGCCGTCTGAAGTCCAAGAAGGTCTCCAAGACGCAGTCCGTGACGTCGCAGATGGACGCGCCCATCGCCAAGGACGCCATCCACATCGGCCCCTCCGACCACGTGCCGTGGCTGGAGGACCGCAAGTGGGCCTACATCCGCATGGAGGGCCGCAACTTCGGCGACGTGCCGCTGAACATCGAACTGAAGCTGGAGGTCTGGGACTCCCCCAACTCCGCCGGCGTCGTCATCGACGCGGTGCGCTGCGCCAAGCTGGCGCTGGACCGCGGCATCGGCGGCCCGCTGCTGGCCCCGTCCAGCTACTTCATGAAGTCCCCGCCGGTGCAGTTCCACGACGATGTCTGCCACAAGATGGTGGAGGAGTTCATCGCCGGCCCGGTCGAGGACGACATCGTGGGGCTGGTCGAAGAGGCCGAGGCGCGCGCCGGCTAGGCGCTCACAGGAGGCCGGCTCTCTCCGAGGGGGCGTAGCGGTACACCGCGCGCCCCCTCAGCCGTTCCCGGGGCACGGGGCCGAAGGCCCGGCTGTCGGTGCTGGCGGCGGCGTTGTCCCCCACGAGGACGACGCCCGCGCCCTGGATGTCGGCCACCCGCTTGACCAGCGGCCGCGACGGGTCTCGCGGATCGGCCGCCACGGCGATGTCGCCGGGCCGCACGCGGCGGGTGCGCAGCACCACCAGGCGGTCGCCGGGCAGCAGGTGCGGCGCCATGCTGGCGCCCGTCACGGTCACCCGGGTGAGCGGCCACCACCGCTTGGTTGCGCCTCGGGGCATGGGGATAGAGTACGCCGGGAATCGCAAAGGACTCGTTCACGCCAAACCCGAAGGAGCGCTTGACATGTCGCTGATCGCTCGCCTGTTCGCGGCCGCCGACCGCGTGGCTGAGCCGCGCACGGTGCACGCCCACTGCGACCTCCCGTGCGGGGTGTACGACCCGGCGCAGGCCCGGATCGAGGCGGAGTCGGTGCGCAACTGCCAGCAGAAGTACACCGAGAACGACGACCCGGTGTTCCGCCAGCGCGCCGTGCTCATCAAGGAGGAGCGGGCCGAAATGGTGAAGCACCACCTGTGGGTGCTGTGGACCGATTACTTCAAGCCCAACCACCTGGAGCAGTACCCGCAGCTGCACGAGCTGTTCTGGAAGGCCACCAAGGCCGCCGGCGAGGCCAAGAAGAGCCAGGACCCGGCGCAGGGCGAGGAGCTGCTGGGCCTGGTCGACCAGATCGCCGAGATCTTCTGGGAGACCAAGAAGGCCTGATCGCCGAGCGGAACGCAGCGGCCCCCGGGAGACCGGGGGCCGTTTTTTCGCCTGAAGCGCGCTGGTGGGGGTTCGCGGTTCAGGCGTGCGCCATGCTCGTGGACTGAGGTTGGCCGTCCTCCTCCTCGAGGATCGTGCAGTGCCCAACGGCATTGGGGTTGTCTCGCAAGAAGCTGCGCGCCAGCTTCAGGAACTGCTCGGGGTGCTCGCCGACCAGGCAGTAGCGGGCCGTGCGGCCATCGCGTTGCACGCGCACGATCCCGCACCAGGCCAGGCAGGACAGGTGCTCGGATGCCCGGGACTGCGTCGCGCCGACCAGTTCGATGAGCTCGGACTGCGACGCCTCGCCCACCTCGAGCAGCCGCTCGATCATGCGCAGTCGCGTCGAGTCACCGAGTGTCCGGAAGATGCGTGCAAGGAGCTCGTGCTCCGGCAACGCCATCGGCTCGAACGTGACGATTCCTGGCCGGCCCATCTTGTACTCCCCCGTGTCAACCCTCGCGAGGATGTGCGCCTTACGGTAAGGCACACTGCCGCGGACTGCCGGAATATCGGATAAAATAGCCCGATATGCCCGGCCCCCCGTGGCCGTTACTCTTCGGAACCTACCATCCGGTAGCTACCCCGGAAAGCAAGCGGTTCGGCGCTTACTCACCCCACTCAACGGGGCCAGGGCCATTCCCTTTCGCACTTTCTTCGCGCCGGCTGGAATTTCTTCTGGCACCGGCACGCGGCTGGCATCATCCGCCCGGATGGAAACCGCGGAACTGATCAGGCAGTGGCGCACGGCGGTGCGCGTCAGCCACCGCGCCCACGCCGACGCCGCGGCGCGCTGGGAGCGGGCCGGGCGGCTGGTCGGTGTGCCGGCGATCGGCCTGGCCTCGCTGGTCGGCACGGTCATCCTGGCGACCATCGAGGCCTCACCCGGCCGCACGGCCCGCGCGTTCGCGGGGCTGGCCGCGGTGGCGGCCGCGGCACTGGTGTCGCTGCAGACGTTCCTGGGACACAGCGACCGGGCCCAGCGCCACCGGGAAGCGGCGCTGCGCTACGCGTGGCTGCGGCGCGAGCTGGACGACCTGGCGGCCGGCGGCGAACGCGACGCCAAGGCGAAGCGGCGCCTGGAGGACATCCGCGCGCGCTGGGCGGAGGTCGACGCCATGGCGCCCGCGATCCCGGCGCGCCAACTCGCGCGCGCCCGGGATCTGGTCCTGGGCACGCGCGAGAGCTGATCCGGCCATCCGTGGCCGTCTACTGCTGGTTGGCGCGCTGCTCCGCCTCGTGGCGTTGGGCTTGCGCGCGCTCCTTCTCGGCCCGCGCCTCGGCGCGGGCGGCGTCACGGTGGGCGTCGGCCTTCTCCTGCTGCGCCTCGCCCTCCTGGCGCATGCGCTCGTTGCCGGTCACCTCGCCACCCAGCTCCTTGGCCATGCCCTTGGCCTCTTCCAGTACGCCGCGCTTCGCTTCGTCCGGGCCAGTTCCCATCGGTGCACCTCCCTCGATGTCGACGAATGCCGACCGTGGCGGCCTACCCGGGCGCCGCATGCGCGAAGCCCGCCCACCGGGCGGAAAGTCCGCCGCGTGCGGCCGACGACGTGGACTGGAAGTGATTTCCATGACATCGAGGGCGAGTATCAACAATGTTGTTCACAGTTGTGGACGACGGACCGCGAGGGCGAGGAGCTCGGGCGCGGCGATCGTCGGCGCATGGCGCCCGTAGGCGCCCGGCTCGACACCGGAAAGACTTTCCAGATCGAAGCCGCTGGTCAGCAGCATGTCCCGTAGTTCCCCGGCGCTGTAGCAGCTCGTCCACAGATCGAAGCGGCGGCGTTCGTCGTCCGCGCCGCGCACCTCGGCCGGCGACCACACCAGGCCGCGCGAGGTGTCGATCGCGTCTTCCGGCGCCAGATAGCGCGCCGCGAAGACGAGCGAGAACGCGGTCAGCGCCAGGCGGCCACCAGGGCGCAGCACCCGTGCGATCTCCCGGAGGATCGCGCGGTCGCCTCCGGGCGTGATGCCGAAGCCGCCCTGGCACAGGCAGACGACCGCGTCCACGGCGGCGTCGGCAAGCGGGATGGCGCGCGCGTCGGCGAGCACGAACGCGGCCGTGGTGCCATGCGCCGCGGCGGCGCGCAGCAGCCCCGGCGAGATGTCGACGCCGACCGACCGGAGCCCACGTTCGGCGAACGCCCGCGTGTGACGCCCGGTGCCGCAGCCGACGTCCAGCAGGACCTCGCCAGGGCGCAGGCGCAGCGCGTCCCACAGGAACTCCACCTCCTGCCGGGTGCCCAGCGCGAACGCGTTGCGCTCGTACGCCGCTCCCTGGAAGTCGCCGACCTCGGTGTAGTACGAGCCCGACGGCGGGGGCTCCGGCACCTCGACGGGATTGCCCTCCCGGTCCGTCCAGGCCACCTAGGGCTCCCGGTCCGGCGGGACGCCTTGGGTCCGCGCCCACTCGTCCAGCAGCGCGTACGCCTCCTCGGCGGTCATGGGCCCCCGATCCAGGCGCGCCTCCAGCAGCATGTTCCACGCTTGGCCGACCAGGGGCCCGGGGGGGATGCGGAGGTGGGCCATGATCTCGTTGCCGTCCAGCGCCGGGCGCAGCTTGGAGAGCTCCTCCTGCTCCTCCAACAGCGCGATGCGCTGCTCCAGTTCGTCCACCGCGGCCTTCAGGCGCCGCGCCTTGGCGCGGTTCTGCGTGGTGATGTCGGCACGCGTCAGCTGGTTCAGGCGCCACAGCTGCTGGGGCGTGCCGGCGTCGCGCGCGTAGCGGCGCACCGCCGAGTCGGTCCACGCCTGCTCGCCGTAGCCGTGGAAGCGCAGGTGCAAAAACACCAGGTCGCGGACCTGCTGCACGACCTCGTTGGGGTACTTCAGCTCCTTCAGGCGCTTTTCGGCCATGCGCGCCCCGACCACCTCGTGGTGGTGGAAGCTGACCTTGCCGTCCGGGTGGAACTCCCGGGTCGCGGGCTTGCCGATGTCGTGGAGCAGGGCCGCCAGGCGCAGGACGACGTCGTGCCGCGGGCAGTTCTCCACGACCGCCAGCGTGTGGCGGTACACGTCCTTGTGGTGGTGCAGCGGATCACGTTCCAGACGCAGCGCCGGCAACTCGGGCAGGAACCGGTCCGCGAGCCCCGTCTCCACCAGGAGATCAAGGCCCGCGCCGGCGAACTCCGCCACGAGCAGCTTGTCCAGCTCGATGCGGATGCGCTCCCGGGAGACCGCGTCCAGCTGGCCGGCCATGTCCGCGGCCGCCGACCGGGCGGCGGCGTCGGGCGTCGCGCCCAGGACCGCGGCGAAGCGCGCCAGGCGCACCATGCGCAGCGGATCGTCCGCGAAGCTCTGCTGCGGCGCCACCGGCGTGCGCAGCACCTTGGCGTGCAGGTCCTTCAGGCCGCCGAACGGGTCGACGAACTGCAGGTCCGGCACGCGCACGGCCATGGCGTTGACCGTGAAGTCCCGACGGGAGAGGTCCTCCTCGATCGCGTCGCCGTAGGTGACCTCGGGATGCCGGGAACCCGGGACGTAGACGTCCGAGCGGAATGTCGTGATCTCCAGCGTCCAGTCGCCCTTCGCGTCCGCCTTCTGGCAGCTGACGGTGCCGAACGCCGCGCCAGTCAGCCAGACCGCGTCGGCCCAGCCCTTGAGCAGCCTCTCGGTGTCCTCCGGGCGGGCGGAGGTCGCGAAGTCCAGGTCCGGCTGGTCGCCGCGGCCCAGGAGCGTGTCGCGCACGGTCCCGCCGACCAGGTACAGCTCGTGGCCGGCGGCGGCGAAGCGTTCCCCGAGCTCCAGCGCCACCGGGTAGACAGCGACCATCTCGGCGAGCTGCCGCGACTGGGCAGCGGTGAGTGAAGAGGCCATGACGGCCTCATCCTAGGCGGAGACCGGTGGACCTCAGGCTTCCAGGCCGGCGTTGCGCACCATGATGCGGAAGTCGTGCGGGCTGGTGGCCGCGTCCATGGCGTCCTTGAGGGTCACCTGGCCGGACTTGAACAGCTCCAGCAGGTGCTGGTCGAAAGTCTGCATGCCGTAGTAGGCGCCCTCGGCCACGGCGTCCTCGATCATCGACGTCTTGTCGGGGTCCAGGATGAACTCGCGCACGCGCGTGGTGTTCACCAGGCACTCGATCGCGGCGATGCGGCCGCCGCCGGCCTTGGGCAGCAGCCGCTGGCAGACGATGCCCTGGAGCGCGTGGGCCAGCGAGATCCTGACCTGGTTCTGCTGGTGGGCCGGGAAGATGTCCAGGATGCGGTTGACGGTCTCCTTGGCGTTGGTGGTGTGCAGCGTCGAGATCACCATGTGCCCGGTCTCGGCGGCTTGCAGCGCCGCGGACACCGTCTCCTCGTCGCGCATCTCGCCGATGAAGATCACGTCCGGGTCCTGGCGGGCCACGGAGCGCAGCGCGGAGGAGAACGACGCGGTGTCCACGCCGACCTCGCGCTGGTCCACGATCGCCAGGTCGTCGTGGTGCAGCACCTCGATGGGGTCCTCCACCGTGACGATGTGACAGGGCCGCGTGGCGTTGATGTGGCTGAGCATGGCCGCGGTGGTGGTGGTCTTGCCGGAGCCGGTGGGGCCGGTGACCAGCACCAGGCCGCGGTGCTCCTCCGCCAGCTTGCGCACCGCCGGCGGCAGGTTCAGCTCGTCGAACCGCTGGGCGCCGGGCAGGACGCGCCGCAGCACCAGCCCCACCTCTCCGCGCTGGCGGAACACCGCCACGCGGAAGCGGCCCAGTCCCTCCGCCGCGTAGGCGAAGTCCGCCTCGGCCCCGGACGAGAAGCGCTCCCACAGCTCGTCGCTCATCGCCTGGCGCGCGAAGCGCTCCGTGTCCGCCGCCGTCAGGGCCGGCAAGTCGTTGCACGGCGACAGCGTGCCGTCGATGCGGACGTACGCGGGACCGCCTGCCTTGAGGTGCAGGTCCGAGCCGCCTTTGTCCGCCGTGTAGCGCAGGTAGTCGTGGAGATCCACGAGTTGGGTGACCTTTCGGGATCGAGGGCAAACACTGTTCATTTCGGCGGGCGCGCCTTCGGGCTTGACCCGCACTATCCTCCGCGCATGGCCCGGTATCCCACCCAGGAGGCGGTGTCCGCCGGCGGGCTGGTCTTCTCAGACCGTCCCGACGGGCGCTGGGTCGTGCTCATCTCCCGCCGCAGCGCCGCGGGGGCGCTGCACTGGACCCTGCCGAAGGGCCGGCTGGAGGACGGCGAGTCCTCCGAGCAGGCGGCCGTGCGGGAGGTGGCGGAGGAGACCGGCTTCGCCTGCGAGATCACCCAGCCCCTGGGCACCATCGACTACTGGTTCGTCTGGCGCCCGGACAAGGTCCGGTACCACAAGTTCGTGCACTACTTCCTCATGCGCTACCTGGGGCCGGCGCCCGCGCCGCGCGACGACGAGGCGGAGGACGTGGTGTGGCTGCCGGTGAAGGAGGCGCTGACGCGGCTGACGCACGCGAACGAGCGGGACCTGCTGGCGCGCGCGCTCGAAGCCCACGAGCAGGAGGCCGCGGCCGTCACCGGCACGGTCGCCGACGGGGCGCGGGAGGCGTGAGGCGCCTGAGGCCCCGGCGCAGCGCGCCGGCCGTCGTGGCGCTGGCGCTGGCCGTCGCGCTGCCGGGCGGCGGTGCCGCGGCGCAGTCGGAACGCGGCTTGGACGGGGACGAGACGCGGCCGGGCCGCGGCGGCGTGGCCCTGGAGGTCGCCGACTTCACCGGAGCGGTCAGCCCCGAGGGCAGCTTCCGCCTGCGGGTGCGGGTGGCGAACCGGACCCGGTCGGCCGAGGAGAGCTTGCGCATCGTGGCCACGTTCCACCGGCGCGCCTTCCACCGTCTGGACTTCGCCCGGGCCGTGGACGAAGGCCGCGTCGGGGACGTCTACACCAGCGTGAGCCAGGAGCTCACCTCCCTGGAGGGCCGGCGCGTGCGCACGGTGGAGATCCGCCGCAGCGCCGAGGAGCTGGGCTTCGGCCGCGGCGAGGACCATCAGGGCGTGTACCCCCTGGTGATCCGCCTGCTGCGGGAGGACACCACCATCCAGACGGTGCGCACCGCCGTGGTGGTGGTGAGCAGCGAGGTCGCCGAGCCGGTGCGCGCCGCGCTCGTGGTGCCCCTGGACGCCCCTCCCGCCCTGCTTCCGGACGGCGTGCTGCGACCCGACGTGCTGCGGCAGGACCTGGCCCCGCGCGGACGCCTGCGCGCGCTGCTGACCGACCTGGGGGAGCGCCCCGACGTCCCGGTCACGTTCGCCGTCGACGCGCGCCTGCTCGACGACGTCGCCGACTTCGCCGACGGCTACCGGTCCCTGGGCGCCGACGGCCCCGTGGAGCACGACGCGGACTCCAGCCTCGCGCGGGCCTCGCGCGGTTTCCTGTCCGAGCTCGGCCGCGTGCTGCCGCAGCCCCACGTCGAGACGCTCGCGCTGCCGTACGGCCCGGCGGACCTGTCCGCCCTGGTGCGCGGCGGGATGAGCCAGGAGGCCGGCCGGCTGATCAGCGAGGGAGCGGCCCGCGTGGAGGCCCACACGGGCGCGCGCCCCTCGCCGAACGTCCTGCTGCCGGCGGACGACCTCAGCCCCGCCGCGCTGTCGGAGGTGGTCAGCGCGGGCGCGGACGGCGTCGTCCTCGACGGGGACACGCTGGAGCCCGGCGCCGCCGCCTCCACGTCCTCGCCGTCGCCCGCGCGCCTCCTGCGCACCGCCTCGGGGACGACCGTCACGGCGGCGATCCCCGACCCGTGGCTCACCGAGCTGCTGGCCGACGAGGAGGACCTCGAGGAGCTGGACCGGCCCGTGGCCATCCAGCGCCTGATCGCCGAGACCGCGGCGGTCTATTTCGAGCGCCCGTTCGCCACCCAGCCTCGCGGCCTGCTGCTGCTGGCGCCGCTGCGCTGGTCGCCGCCGGGGGACTTCGCCGGCGGCCTGGCGGGCGCGCTGCGCGCCGCCCCGTGGCTGCAGCCCGTCACGCTCACCACGCTGCTCGACGAGGTCGAGGCGCCGGAGGGCTCGCCCGCCCGCGTCGAGTACCCGGACACGGCCCGGGCCCGGGAGCTGTCGCCGGCGTACGTGACGCAGCTGCGCGCGTCGCGCCGGGCGCTCGGCTCGCTCGCCGGCGTGCTGGCCGCCGACACCGCCACGCCGTCCCGCTACGACCGCATGCTCCTGGCCGCCGCATCGGTGTGGTACCGCGAGGACCCGGCGGCCGGCCTCGCGCTCGTCCGCGAGGTGCTGGGAACCGTCGACGAGCTGTACGACGCCGTGCGCGTCGCCGACAGCCCCACCGTGCTGCTGCCGGGCATCGAAGGGCAGATCCCCGTCACGGTGGAGAACCGCTCTCCCATCCCGCTGCGCCTGGCGATCCGCATGCAGAGCCAGCGCTTCGCCTTCGAGGACGGTCCCACCCGCGTCGTGGTCGTGGGCGCCGGGCAGACGCACACCGTGGCGTTCCGGGCGCACGACCGCTCACCCGGCGGCACCTCCCCCATCCGCGTCGTGGTGGCCGACGCCGACGGGCAGCTGCAGCTCGCGGAGGGCACGCTGGTGGTGCGCTCCACGGCCGTGTCGGCGGCGGCGCTGGCCGTGGTGGTCGGCGCCGGGCTGTTCCTGCTGGGCTGGTGGCTGCGCACCTTCCGGCGCCGCCGCTCGGGCCGGCGCGCCGATCAGGCCGCCGCGCCGGACGCGGCATGAGCGGGCCGGCCGACCCCGTGACGGGACCGGGCAGCGCCCCGGCCGGGCA
>DATMKC010000114.1:0-15743 GCA_035553555.1 Egibacteraceae bacterium
GCCCGCGATGGAGCCGAGCCGGGCGGCGATGTTCACCGTGTCGCCGAGCGCCGAGAAGTCGACGCGGTCGTCGGTCCCCAGCGCGCCCACGAACATGTCCCCCGTGTGCACGCCGCAGCCGACGCCCAGCGCGGCCAGGTCACCGTCGGCGCGGCGCAGGGCGGCGAGGAGGTCCCGCGCGGTGCCCACCGCCGCACGCGCGTGCGCGTCGCCGGAGGTGAGCGGGATGTAGAGGGCCATCACGCCGTCACCGAGGAACTTGTCCAGGATGCCCCGGTGCCGCTCGATGGCCGTGGCGGCCAGGGCGTAGAAGCGCTGCAGCAGCCGGTGGTACTGCGCGGCCGTGCGACCCTCCGCGAGACCCGTGGAGCCGCGCACGTCGGCGAACAGGACGCTGCCGGGCACCTCCGCGCCGCCGGGCCTGCGGCGCAGGCTCCACATGCAGACGCCGCACATCAGCGGGTTCTCGGGGGAGCGCCCGTGCATCGCGATCCGCGTCACCATTCGCGCGGGCCCCCGGAAGGGGGCGGCGCAGACCTTGCAACGGGGCGTGCCCGGGAGCCGGTTGAACACGGTGCGGAGCCGCTTGAGCGTGGAGTCCTCGCCGAGCAGCAGGCCGCGCCACATCTCCGTCAGGGCGGCCTCCGAGAGCGGTTCCGCCGGCCGGTGCCGCGCCCGGCGGGCCGGCCGTCGGCCCGGTCGCGTCCCTCCGCCGTGGCCGCTGGGCATCGTGAGACCCTCCATCGTCGCCCCGTTGCCGAGCCTATGGCGGTACCGGGCGCCGGCACCAGTGCCTCAGGCCCGGGGCGCGCCTCGGGGAGCCGTGGGCGCGGCCCGGCCGGGAAGGCCCCCGGCCGGCGTGCGCAGGTGCCCGCGCCACGCCGCCCGGTGGCGGCCGGCACCGTCGCGCCAGCTCCAGCGCACCTCCACCGCCGCGTCGAGCACGCCCACCGGCCAGGAAAACGAGGCCCGCAGGCCGTGCGCGGTGGCCCCGTCCGGGCTGACGCCGAAGGCACTCGCCCCGGTGAGGCCGCCCTCCAGGGGACGCCCCTCCACCGTGGCGCCCACGCTGACGTCCTGCGCGGCCCAGGCGGCCATGTTCTCGATGCCCACCTCCAGCCGCAGGCCGCCCGCCGGGCCCGGAACGATGCGCGTCGCACGCAGCACCGGCTGCGCGCCGAGCAGCGCCCGCCGCCCCTGCCGCAGCATGCGCGCCAGGAGCACGGCCAGCACGGAGCCCACCAGCGCCAGCGCGAGCGCGCCACCCGCGGCGAGTTCCGTGGCGTGCGCGTCCAGCCAGCCGGCCATCCCCGGACGGTAGCGTCCGCTCAGGTCGGCGCCGTTTGCGCCGATGGAACGGTCGCCTATAATCGGCCGTCCGCGGGGGATTAGCTCAGCTGGGAGAGCGTCGCGCTGGCAGCGCGAAGGTCAGCGGTTCGAGCCCGCTATCCTCCACCTCCGCCGAAGCCCTGCTCTTTGCAGGGCTTTCGTCGTTTTCGGGCCGGAAGGCGAGCTGCTCGGGTAGCACCGGGGTAGCACCGGAACGCATCACGCCGGCCCTCAGCGCACAGAGCCGGGCCTCGGGTTCGGCCAGCAGCACGTGCGCGTAGACGTCCAGGGTCACCGAGGCGCGGCTGTGGCCGACGACCTGTCCGATCAAGGGCAGCGGCACGCCCGCCATCACCAGCAGGCTGATGTAGCGGTGGCGCAGGTCGTGCGGGGTGGCGTGCGCGATGCCCGCGACCTGCGACGCGCGGAGCATCGCGCGGCCGAGCCCGGCCGGCGTGAGCGCGGGGTCGACGACCGGCGCGAGCGGTGCGCGTGCGTCTGCGGGCGTCATCGCCTCCAGGAGCGTCAGGGTCTCAGGCATGAGGGGCACCCACCGCCTGGCCGCGCGCGTCTTGGTCCCGCGCACACGCAGACGCGCGCCGCGCACGTCGATGTCCGCCCACCTCAGGCCCTCGAGCTCGCCCACGCGCAGGCCGGTCTGCTCGAGCAGGTCCATCACCGCGTGCCACTTGGTGGGCATCGCGCTGCGCAGGGCGAGGAAGTCGGCCTGCGAGGGGGGCTCCGGGACCTCACGCACGGTGCGCGGCACGCGCACCGAGCGGTGCCGGGCCGCGTTCGGGCGGTCGAGGTCGGCGAAGTCGAGCACCTGCTTGATGACGCCCGGGTACACCGCGACCGTCTTCGGCGACAGCTCACTCTGCGCGTTCACCCACGCCTGCACGTGCCCGGGACGGATCTCGCTCACCTCCATGCGCCCGAGCGCCCCCAGCCGGCGCATGGTCTGGCGGTAGTGCGCGTGAGCCGCCGCGCCCACGTCGACGCGCGTGTGCGCGAACTCCTCGCACACCTGGGCGAGCGTGCGTGCGCGCGTCTCCGCCTGTGCCGCGACGTGCGTGAGTGCGCGCACGTCCGGCACGCGCATGTGCGCAAGCTCCCCCGCTATCCAGTCACGGCGCGCACGCGCTTCGCGCAGCGTGCCGAACGCGCCGCCGTGCACTGCGCGCGCCTCGCGGCCGCCGACGCGGTACTTGACGTGGTAGCGCACCCCTGTGCGCGAGGTGCGCCGCTGGATCCAGACGCTCGGCACGAGAAATCCGAGGCTAGGGGCGCCTGCGCGCGCCGATCAACACGGGCGCACGCGTCCTGAGTCGTAGGTGTGCGTCCTCAGGTACGCCTCGAGGTCGTCGCGGCGCACGTAGACCTTGCGGCTGCCCGGCAGGCTCACCACGGGAAGCTCGCGGAACAGGCGCTCGACGTCCACGCGCGTGAGGCCCAGATGCCGGCGAACGGCGGCTCGGTCAAGAAGGGCGGGTGTCGGCGGAATCGGCGCCATCACCAGAGGGATGGCGGCACGGGTCGGCACGAGGGGGTGCTACCCAGCCCTGCTACGACAGGGCGCTCACACCCAGCACCTGAAGGACTCAGTTCGGCAGCTCCGGGATGGGCGGGTCGATATCGCGTCTGAAGGCGCCACCCCTCGGGCTCTGCCCCTCCGGCCGGGGCTGCGCGTCCCGTGGGCCTCTGAGGTTGGGTGGGGGCCCACCCGACGGCTCACCCGCGGCTTCGGACGGCCGGTCGGAAAGGTCGAGCATCCGTTGATGCAACTGTGCGCCTTGCAAGCCGCGGCCTCGTAAGACAGAGCCGTCGCACGCATAGGCCATCTGCACGCCTTGGCCAGCGCCACCCGAATTCGGCGACGGAGAAGGCGTGGGATCGGGGCCCCGGTGTCGGAGCAGCACGAAGTCTTCCGCGTCTCCGATGCTGGGACGGTCGTGTGCAGGAGTCCCGGCAGCTCTCGCTCGTGGCCGACGCCTCTAGAGGTCCCCGTCCTACAAGCCGCGGTCGAGAGTCACCCGGCGCGCCTGCTGAGTCACGCGCGTCCTCGTCGTCGCCTGCTGTCTCGACCGAGGTCGCGCTGCGCGACCCTAGTCGCCGCTTGGCCGCTGCGCGGCGCAGTCAGCCCCGGCGCGCCGAACCGGCGCTTCCCGGCGGTGGCAGGGAGCAGTCGAGCACGACCGCGGTGATCGAGACGCCGTTGCCGGCAGAGACGCTCTCGGCCTGGCGTTCGAGCATGGTGCTGAGCTCGGCAACGGTGTACCTCCGGCATCGGCTGCGGCTCGCCTTGTCGCTTTCGTCCCAGCCGTCGGCGTCGTACCAGCCCACTACGTAGATACCCTGGTCGCGCCCGCCGGCTTGGAGGTAGCGATCGCACAACTGAGTCTTGAGCGCCGTTTCCACCTCGCGGTGCCAGCATCCCTTCACCTCGACGACGACCTCGACGAGCGGCGCTCCTTCGACCCGCTCGCCCGCCGCCGCGGTGATGAGCAAATCGGAGGCCTCGCCCATGTGGTGACCGGGACCGGGACGAATCTGGACCTCGCGGCCCGCAACGATGCCGCGTTCCCGTAGAACATCGTCGAGGTGCGACTTAAGCCAGTCTGAGAGCGCGTTCTCCGGCTTGGGCCGCAGGGGTGCTGTGTTCCAGAGCCAGTAGACTTGCGACCGCTTCTGGAGCTGCGCCTCCGAATCGCGGATAGTATTCACCAGTAGGCGGCGCAGGTCAGCCGCCGACTTGACCCACCGGCGCCCTGCATTGTGTGTCATCTGAACGATCACTGCCGGCGAAGGAGCAATCCACTTGCGGCGGCACAACTCCTGAGCCGCCTGTGCTCTCCGCGCGAGCAGGTAGGGACGGTTGGTATGGGCTGCCGCCAACCGAGCAAGTTCGTCGACAGCAGCGGACGTGGCGCGCTCCGTTAGCGATGCCAGCACGCGATCACGCCACAAGCCCACCTCTTCCCGCGGACTGATGAAGTGAGCACCTTCCTCGTGGCCGTCTTCCTCTGGAGGGAAGTGGATCAGTAGCCAGTTGTACAGCGCGCCGACTTGACGCGCGGTCAAACTGGGGGCGATCTGGCGCTCGTAGCCAGTCGCGAGTTCGGTAATGAGCGACTTGCCGAAGTCGGCGTCGCTCTCGATCAACGGCCACAGCCGCGACCAGGCGGCGTCTTCAGACTCCGCCGCAAGCAAGGCGCCGACCTTTAAGGCCAAGTCCCGGCGGCGGCCGCCAGCCGCGAGAGCCGCGGGCGTGACAAGTCGCTCGGCGTGTTGGCGTGCCGCCTCCGAGCCATGTCGGATGAGGAACCGCAGCACCTCCGCGCGGGCGCCAGCCGAGAGAGGGCTACGCTTGGCGCGCTTAAGGACGGCTGCTTCGAGCTCAGAGGACCAACCAGCCTTAACACGGTGCAGCACAAACGGCGTATCGCCGCTGCGCAAATCCCGGTCGAGTTCACGTCCAATCCACTCGGCGCTCGTAGCTGCAGCACGCTGAATGACCCGATCAACCGCCCACGTGTTGAACGCGCTTTCGTCGTCGGCCCCAGAAGCCGGCCACCCTATAACGGCGGGCGCCCAGCGCTCCCACGTCGCCGTATCCAATTCCCGCCGATCATCGCGCACCTCTGCGAGCAGCCGGAGTGCGCGATACCCGGCGGTCGCTGGCGCGTGGAGGATTCTCTTGCCAAACCATCGCTCCGGCGCAGGGTCGCCCTCCTGCAGGTACTTCTCAGCTGCCGCCACCATCCGAGTGCGCAACGCATCGTCCAGAAATTGCCATCCGGGAAGCGCTCGCGGGTCAGACACGAACACTTTGCGGTCGCGGCGTGCGCCGTCAATCTCCAGCCAGTACAGCGCGTGCCAGAACCCGTCGATGTCGCCTCTCTCAAAGGCCGTCAGTGCCTCCTCGACGCGAGCGACGACGTCTAACGTCGGTTCGCGCCGCTCGTTGCGCTTGCGTCGAAGCTCCTTAAGGCGGCGATGGGTCTCGCGCTGTTGACGCGCAAGCTCTGAGTGAAGCGGCACCGCGTCGAAGTACGCGGACGTCGCTTCGCGCAGCGCAAGGCTGTTGCCGCGAGCTTCCAGAATTGGCTCCGGATTGACCCCACGGCCGAGCATCGCCGTGAGGAGCTTGACATACCCCTTCTGAAGTTCGACGTCGTACTCGCGCATTAGTTTGTCGATCAGGAACGGTACGTCGTTCTCGGAGAGAAGTGGTGGTGTCGCAAGGACGACTGCATTGGCCGATAGGGAATCGTCGGCCACAGCGGAAACGAGGCGGTTAACGATGCGACGCCGTGTACTCTCCTCGGCGAGCACACCGCCCCGCTGCTTGATCGCCTGGTAGCTCAGGAGTTCTACGGACTCGTTTAGGAGCGCACAAATCACCTGGACGAGGGCCTCGGCGACGTCATGCCGCTCGGTGTGATCCAAGGCGCGTAGAACGAGGGCCTCGCGCAGATCGGAGAGCGCGTCGGTCGGTTGATGTTCGACAGGAAGGCTCGCCGCCCAGTGCAGCGCTTCGGGGAGGGCGTCGACGGGCAACGTCGTTGGAAAGGCGCGCTCTACAAAGTGCCGGTAGAGCCCGAAAAGCGAGTCGCGCTTCGCGGGGGTGAGCGCGGAAAGAACTTCCTCGGGCCCCAGAACATCAGGCCACGTGGTAAGGAGCGCTGCGCCCTTGAGCTCGTCGTCAGGGTCTTGCTGGCCGAGCTCGTCTAGAGCCAGCGGTACAAGGCGTCGGCGAGCAGCAACGTCGCCAAGATCACCGACGGCGCTCACCGCCGCGACGCGCACACCCATGTCCTCATTGGGGTCGAGCCCAACGTCCGCGAGTTCCTCCGTAAGGTCGCTCACCCCGGCTTGGCGAGCGATGTCGCAGGCTGTTGCCCGAGTGCGGGGATCCCGCGTCCGGTCGCGTATCCATGCTCGCAGCTGGTCGGCGAGACCACCGTGGAAAAGCGCTCCTTCCCCGCTGCGAACCGCCGGGTCCCATCGATCGACTTCGCGGTGCGAAACCGCGACGAGGAACGCTTCCACGAGCCGTCCGCGATCCTCGTCGGCGAGGTGCCGCAGCTCCCCTCGGAGGAGGACCGCCGGGTCGGCTTCGAGCAGCCGCTGAACGAAAGGTGGCGACTGCGAGGCGAGCCATGCGGCGATCTCGCTGAGCTGCGGGATGACTCGGTAGCCGCGCCCTGTCTCGCTGAAGAGCAGGTCGTCGATCTGGGCGTCGGAGAGCGAGCTGTACGCCAGGTAGCGGGCGGCGAGGTATTCCGCCACCGTGGGATGCGCGAATCCGACACACTCGACGCCACGAGCGGAGAAGAGACCGGTCCGCAGTGTCTCATGGACCTCGACCGGCCCTACTGCGAACGCATCGTGGATCGCGCGCAGGGGTTCGATCTCCTGGCCACCAGCGAGATCATTTAGCGCCACTTCATCGGGGCCGGCGGATCGTTCGTCAAGCCTTATGGATGAGCGGCCGGAGAGCATCGTCGCCGCGGCGATCCTCGTGGCCACCGCCAGGCGCTCGCCCACCGAGAGTCGGCGACTGTCCTCGCGAGGGCGCTGGGGATTCGGCTCCTCGCACCAGCGCAGGCAGGCCTCTTCGTACAGCTCGGCGCGGTTCTCCTTAAGGGGTCCGCCGTCGCACCTCTGGTCGAGCAGCATCTTGAGCGTCATCGGACTCATGGCTAAAGCCTGCAAGCGCCTGTCGATCACCTCGGTGACGAACGAGTCTCCGTCCAGCCCGCGCCCCCTTGCCGCCTCAGCGATCTCCCGTCGCCGAAGGGGCAAGAGCTCGTAGATCTCGAATCCGTTGGGCCGGAACCGGTCCTTCAGAAAGTCCTCTAGCGCCAGCTGCCGATCCGCGCTGCGGCAAGTGATCCGAAGGCTTAAGCGGTCGATCGGCGCTTCTGCGAGCCCTTCAATCAGAAGGCTGGCCACCGTGTCCACGCGCAGCAGCGCCTCGTCCAACCCGTCGAGGAATACGTGCAGCACGCCGCTGGTCGCGCTCAGCCACGATTGCCAGGCCGTAGACCCGAAGATATTTCGCTCTAACTTCGCTTCCTGACGCGTTGACCCAAGGTTCACGGTCAGTAGGTGGTCGGTGCCACTTCGTGCGAGGCTGGCGGTCTTCTGGGCGTCGGCTCGGAGAGCCGTCGACTTTCCCAGGCCCGGCTCTCCGATCAGCATCAGGCAGGTCCCGCCCGTCGACTCCGGCAGCTTGACCACGTCCGGGGCAAAGGCCCCTAGCGGCCCGTCGGGATCCGGAACAAACCCGTCGTCGACGTAGCTGAGGCTTCCGGTGGGGCGGACCCAGACGCGTTCGATTTGGGTGACGGTCATTCGGTGGCCGGGCGCGGAGATACGGTTCCTTGGATTCTGAAGTTTTTCTCCGAGCACTGCTCGATCTCAGTGAGCCGCAGCCCGCCGCGCCTCCTAGGCGGGCGCGTAATCGCTCCCTGGTCTCGGGTCCTGCCCCCCAGCCACGCGTCTTGTATCCGTCAGCCGACCCGCTCACGCGGGTCGTCATCGTCGTGCCCAAGGCCGTGCGCCGGGCCGCAGCGCTGAGCCCCGCTGTGCTATTGGTCGCAAGGTGTGCAGTACGACGCAGCGCGGCTGCGCCGCGCGGCTTCTCCGCTGCATTCAAGGCGGACTGCACGCCTTAGCCTTGGGGGCCAACGCGACCTCTCGCGTGGGCGCGCGCCGCACTGGTGGCACAACCCGGTCGTCCCCCTTGCCGCCGAGCGAAGACGAGCCGAGGCTCCGGGTCCCGGACTGCGCCCGCCGACGTACCCGAGAACCAGGATCGGCACAACGCTGAGTCAACGTCTGCCCGAATTCGCGTGGGCCACGAGTCGCCACCGCCACCCGCCCACTCCCGACCACCGATACCGCCCCGAGCAACGTCCTCCACGCCGTGCTTCCCGAACATCCAGCCTGCGACGTGACTTCAGACCCTCCCTGCGCGCCCGCCGCGAAGTTGGTCGAGCAGCACTCGATTCGCTTGCAGCCAGGAAGACACGCTCAGCCCCCGCACCTCCCGACTGTGCCGCTTCCAACACGGAACAATCCTCGGCCGAGCCACTGGAGTCGATTCGAGCATTGCCAACGTAGCCAGCGCACTGGATACTGGTGAAGATGGATTCAGCGCAGCAATGGCCACTCCAGTTTACCGTCCTGCCCAACGGTGGTCGCCTCCCGTCAGGGGCAAGGTCGTCCGCGTATCTACTAACGGACAACTGGGACGACTGGTTCACCTACAACACGCTCTACGTCCTATACGTCTATGACGACGCTGGCCGGCAACACCGACTTGGTGGCGTCAAGATTGGGCAATTCGGCATGACCGAGGGACAGCGCCGGCCCGATCTCCCATCGACATTCTCGACCTTGGATGACCGCTTCTTCTCCCTGGGCCAGGACGCGGAGTACTACGAGATTCTTCAATCCTTACCGGCTAGTATGCGACAGCATATTCTGACGGGGCTTCACGACCTTGCCTTCGACCTTATCCTCTTCGATCGCGCGCTACTCGAAGATGTTACGGGCGTTTCGCTCTTGGGGTCCGTTGCCCGTACGACCGTATTGGGGCAGTTTCATCGCCTAAGCACCGGGGGCGTGCGCCTGTCGCGATTCGATTTCGGCTATGAGGCGCCTAGGGCCAGCGCCGACCACGAATCGTCACTCAGGCTAACGTTTAAGGTCCGACCTGAGTCCGAGCCGCCGACGAACACGCACGTTCTCATCGGCAGGAATGGCGTTGGCAAGACACGCCTCTTCGATCTAATGGCCCAAGCCCTAGTGAACCCGGGGGCTAGCCGCGAAGAGGTGGGCGCCTTCTTTTCTGCGGATGCCACCGGCTCTCCTGGCTCCCTGTTTGCCAACGTCGTATCAGTAACTTTCAGCGCGTTCGATCCCTTCCAGCCACTGCAGCGACCCCAGAACAGAGCCGTCGGCCCCGACTATGCATACATAGGTCTAAAAAGAACGCGATCGCTTGGTGAGAGCGGGCCTGATGGGCGAGGACCAAAGACCCCTGATGATCTCGCCGAGGAATTTGGCGATAGCGTCCGGCAATGCGTCTCCGGGCCGCGTGCCGAGCGCTGGAAGCGCGCACTGGCCATCCTTGAATCTGATCCGATTTTCCGTGACGCCGAAGTCGCGGGTCTCGCCGAACTTTCTGAGAAGGAGGCTGTTCTAGAATCGCGGGGCCGGTTCATGCGCTTGAGTTCTGGGCACAAGATCGTGCTTCTCACAGTTACACGATTGGTTGAAACCGTTGAGGAACGTACCCTTGTCCTCCTGGATGAGCCAGAGGCGCATCTGCATCCTCCCCTCCTTTCCGCCTTCATCCGCTCCCTGTCGGATTTGCTCGTCAACCGTAACGGCGTCGCGCTCATCGCCACACACTCCCCTGTAGTTCTTCAGGAGGTTCCCCGCTCCTGTGGGTGGATCATGCGGCGGAGTGGTTCATATGCTGTTGTGGAGCGGCCAGAGATCGAGACCTTCGGGGAGAACGTCGGAATTCTGACCCGAAGAGTGTTTGGCTTAGAGGTGTCGGACTCCGGTTTCCACACAATAATCGCTCGGGCGGTCGCAGAGCGGCTCGACCTGAGCGAGATCGCCTCCCGATTCGGGCACCAGCTCGGGGGCGAAGCGCTGGCGCTCGCGCAGGCTCTCATCGCTACACGCGACTCGAAGGACAGTTAGTGCGCTGCCTTGAGAGGCCGCGGCGGCGCGCGTTGAAGTCCTACATCGTCTGCTCGAGTCGAATTAAAGACGCAGGTCTACGTGGGCGCATGGACGGCATTAGGCCCGAGATTGCACGCGCCGGGGATGCTTTCGAGGCCGCGATGAAGAGGGGCGACCCCGCGTCCGTAGCAACCAGCGATAACGTAGGTGAAGTCACCGGGGCTGAGATGTCTGCGCTTTACGTACAGAGGATGGCGAAGATTGGTGCGCCGGGTCGGCAAATCTATGACGAGCTAGTTGGCGCGGCGCCAGCGAGTCGGTGTCCACTGTGCGCACAGCGACGCGTTTCGACTCTAGACCATTATCTCCCGAAGGCGGCTTACCCATCGTTGGCCGTTGCGCCAGACAACCTAATCCCGGCCTGCGCCGACTGCAACAAAAGCAAGTCAGGCCGCAGTCCTAGTAACCGCGCGATCGCGACGCTTCATCCCTACTATGATGCGGTGGAGGATGAGGTGTGGCTAGAGGCAGCGGTCATCGGGGAAGCGCCGGCTGCCTTGCGGTTTTACGTGGGCGACGTGGGTGCATGGGATAAACATTTACTGGCGAGGGTTAGGTGCCATTTTGAGGTCTTCGGGCTCGGGCCGTTGTATGCTGTTGAAGCTGCCGACGAGATGGCGAGCATTCGTGACTCGCTTCGGCGGTTAGACGATGCAGGCGGAGCCGCAAGCGTCAGGGCTTGGCTGGAAGACCGGAGACAAAGCTGTCGAGCGAACGCTCTAAACAGTTGGCGCACCGCAACGTATACCGCCCTGGCGGGGAGCGACTGGTACTGCCAAGGTGGATTCAACCTCTGAGCGATCTGGGCCGTGCGTGCCGGCGTGAGTCGCGATCTCATTTCCCGCTGAAGTGGGCCGGCACCGGCGATCGGACCGCTGAGGTGGCGGTGAGTGTTCAGCGTGAGCGCCCGCTGTTTCGGCCGTACACCCTCCTGTCAGGGAGGAGTCGGAGGGGAGGTCGTGGTCTCCGGTCTACCGGTTTCGGAGGGCTGCCGTCGGTGCCGGATCCTCTGGTGGGGCCTGAGCGGTGAACCGGTGTGGGCGAACGTGGGCCTGGAGTTGGAGTGAGAGTCCCGAAGGGAACACCGCCCCGCCCGGACCCATGCGACGGCTGATGGTCGTCGGGCGCGTGCCTCCGCAGTTGACGCTAGGAGAGGCGCAGCGTCTCGATCAATCCTCCGAGTCTCCGTTATCGCGACAGGCAGCCCGCCTGCAACAGTCGGCGAAGCCGTGAACGCGGCAGACCAGCGATCGGCGCGAAGCTGGACATCCGATCCCGCACCAAGCTTGTCGTTCGCGTCGAGGTGGTTACCGGTTAGGCCCCGAGCTAGCGTTCCCAGGTTCCCGACAGGACACGCGGCCCGGCACTCGCAGCAGGAGCCAGGGCGAAGCAGCTCCCCCGTGACGCGCTGCCGCGACGACGGCTGCCCCACACCGTGGCTAGCCGCCTCCGCTCGTTGGCCTCAGCCTGAGAGGGGCTAAGAACGACGCACAAGGACCAGCAGAAGCGACAGCTTCTCGAGAAGGCCAGTAAGGGCTCGGGACTGGCGTCATCCCAGATTCGTCAACAGGTCCGACGGCGACTCATCGGCTCTTGGTCGGGATCCAGCCGGGGGAACACATGCGCCCGCGCTGCGACGCCTGCCCCTTTCCAGCAGCGTTCATGACGGAGCACAAGGCGCAGTGCGGCGTCGGTGCCTTCGAGCGTAACGGGTAGCACCCGGGTAGCACGGCGGGGCGCCGGACGAGCATGCAACGCTCAAAAAAGCCCTATTTCAAGGGCTTTCCGTCGCCCCCTTCCCCCCCTGAAGAGCCGAGCCCGCTATCCTCCACCTCGTCGACGCCCTGCCCCTGTGCAGGGCGTCCGTGGTTCTCAGGCGGCACCCGACCACCGGTGCTAGCCGCGCCGCCGGCCCGATGCGCGTGCGGCAAGGGCCCGCCGCGCGGCGGCCAGGGCGGACTCGGCGAACGGCTCCAGGGAGTCCCAGTCGTCCAGCGGCTCGGGGGCGCGGTGGAAGCTCATCGTGATCTCGCGGCCGCGGGCGACGTGGACGAACGGCGGCAGCCCGGCAGCGACGAAGAGCTGCCGGTTGACGTCGTCCACCTTCAGGTAGACCTCGCCGCCGGCGACCAGGGCCAGCATGGCGCCCTCCAGGTAGACGCCGTGGCCGCCGAACATCGCCCGGGCCTCGACGGGGCCGAGGGGCGCGAGGGCGTCGAGGGCGCGCCGGGCGGCCGCGGTGCGCTGCTCCCGCGCCGCGCCGCCGGCCGCCGGGCGGCTGCGGGCGCGGCTCACCCGAGGTCGTACTTGCGCACGACCAACGCCTGCTCGGGCAGCCGGGCGACGACCGATTCGATGTCCGGCTGCTCGTGCCCGGGGAGCACCACGAAATCCTGCGGACGCCGATGGACGTCGGCGAAGCGCTCCGGGTCCATCTCGACGCGGCCGCGGCAGTCGAGGTCGGAGCACTCGCACAGGTAGCGGATCGGGTCGCCCGGCGCACCGGCGGTGAGGTCCGTGTCGCGCATCTCCTCGATCCGCTCCTCGAGCCGCTCGTTCAGCCCGTTGAGGATCTGCTCGTTGCGCTGGCGCCGGCGCGCTCTCTCGCGCTCGATGGCGTCGCTGGGGATCGTCATGGCCCCCGGTTACCCGTTGGCGGCCTCCGCCATCGGCGTCGCGTGGGTCCCATCGCCGACCCCCGTGCGCCAGCCCCGGGGGGCCGGCGCGAGGGCCTCCGCCCCGGCCGCGGCTCAGCGGACGACCGGCCGCGGCCGGGGCGGAGTTCGGGGGGCGCCGGGCGGCTACCCCATCCTGTCGTGGGCCTCCTGCTCGGCCCGCTGCTTGCCGATCTGGGCCTCGGCCTTCGCCTGCGGCAGGTTCTGCCGGCCGCGCTCGTAGGCCTCGTCGATCAGCCGGCGCGCGGCGCCCTGCCCGCCGAGCCCGAAGGCGATGGCGGCGCCGAGCGCGATGGCGCCGAGCACGATGTAGAACGCGCCGGTCACGATCGGCACGGCGATCCGCAGCTGCACGAGCGCCATGAAGCCCGCGATCGTCAGGATCACCGCGGGGGCGGCAACGGACACGATGCGGCCCATGGCGGTGTCGCCCATGAAGCGGCGGGCGGCTGCGGCCACGGCGCCGGAGATGGCGACGGCGATCGCCACGATCAGGATGGCCGCGACGACGTTCGGCAGGTAGGCGATCGCCTGCGCGACGAAGTTGTCGATGGCCGGGATGCCGAGCGCCGACAGCGCGATGAGGGCGCCGGTCAGGAAGATGAGCCAGAAGGCGATCTTCGCGATGACGCTGCTCGGGCTGAGATCGGGCGCCGCCTGCTTCACACGAGCGCCCACGCCGCCGGAGTGCAGCGCGCGATCGATACCCGCCTTGCCCAGCACGCGCTCCAGCAGCGCGGCCACCGCGCGGGCAATCAGGTAGGCGACCAGCAGGATCACCAGGGCGCCGATCAGGCGCGGGAGCCATTCGAACAGCGTGTCGGACGCCCGCTGCAGGCTGTCGCCGATTCCGGCGGTCATGAAGTGCACGTCGTTCTCCTTCTTCGGGTCCGGGGTCCGCTCGGGCTGCCCCGTCCGTCTCCACCGCAACCCTCGACCCGGCTGCGCGCTTGACGCTCGGGGGCAGGGGTACGCGCCGACCCGTCACCCACTTCCGAGGAGGCCAGACATGGGGACCCAGATCGACCTCGGTCAGCCGGGCTTGCTGCAGGGCCGCACCGTGTACGGCAGCGACGGCGAGAAGCTCGGCACGGTCAGCGACGTCCTGACGGACGACTCCGGGCGCGTGGAGTACGTGGAGGTCAAGAGCGGCTGGTTCGGCACCAAGCGGCACGTCGTGCCGGCCTCGTCGCTCACCGCCGGCGACGGCGACGACCTGCTGACGCCGTACAGCAAGGACCAGCTCGAGAACGCGCCGACCTTCGACGAGGACGAGCACGTGGACTACGACGCCGAGCAGCGCATCGGCGCCCACTACGGCACCGACGTGCGCGACTGGGACGACTCGCGCGACGCCTGGCACCGGGGCGAGGACCTCTCCCGCGGGCCGACGCCCGAGACGCGGCACCCCGACGGCGCCCTGGACGACGCCGCCGACACCACCCAGGGCCCGACGCCCACGACCCGGACGGCGATGCGGTCGACCGACGACGACGCGGCCGCGTCGGGGCAGCCGTCGACCGACTCGCGCACCCGCGAGGGCGCCGGGACGGACATGGACATGGGCCGGACCGGCTCGGGTGCCGACGCGCCGCCCATGGGCGACGACCTGAGCGGCCCGGAGACCGACAACGCGATGACCCGCTCCGAGGAGGAGCTGCGCGTGGGCACCGAGCGCCGCGAGGCCGGCCGCGTGCGGCTGCGCAAGTGGGTGGAGACCGAGCAGCAGACCCGCACGGTGCCCGTTCAGCACGAGGAGGTGCGGATCTCGCGCGAGCCGGTGACGGACGCCAACATGGGGCGCGCCATGGACGGGCCGTCGATCTCCGAGGAGGAGCACGAGATCACGCTGACGCGCGACGAGCCCGTGGCGTCGGTCGAGGCCCACCCGGTCGAGCGCGTGCGGCTCGACAAGGAGACCGTCACCGAGCAGCAGGAGGTCTCCGGCGAGGTGCGCAAGGAGCGCATCGAGGTGGAGGGCGACGAGGGCCTGCGCGGGGACCGGATGTGAGCGTGCCGCCGGAGGCCGAGGGGCGCTCCGGCGGCGGCGACCGGCCGGGCGAGGTGCCCGGCCGGGACGCGCCGATCGAGCTCGTCCGCACCGAGGAGGAGCTGGTCGTCGGGATGCGTTCCGAGGAGGCGGCGACCGTGCGCGTGCGCACGGAGGTGGAGACCCGGCACGTCCGGCATCTCGTCCCCGTCACCGCCGAGGACGTCGAGGTGTTCGAGGTCGAGGTGCCCGAGGGTGCCGAGGACTCGGGGCAGGTGGAGACGACGCCCGAGGGCGACGTGTCCATCCCCGTCACCGAGGAGCGCCTGTTCGTCGTGCGGCGGCCCGTGGTGGTCAAGCGCGTCGTGGTGCGGCGGGTGGCCCGCCCGGCCGGCCGACGGCCGGTGGAGGGCGAGCTCCGCGCACAGCGGGTGGTCGTGGAGCACGCCGACGACCCGGACCGCCGCTGGGAGGCGCGCCCCACGCCAGGGCGCGAGCGTGTGCGGATGGAGGAGCCGCCGGCCGGCGGGGGCGACCCCGCCTGACGCCGGACGCCGCCGCGCCGGAACGCGGCGCGGCGGGCCACCGCGGGGCCCGGGTCCGGAGCGTCGCCCCGCGCGCCGACATCGCCGCGGTTCATCTCGCGGTGCCGCCCCGGTGCGGGGTGGGTCGTCCGAATCCGCCCGGTCCGGCGTCGGCCCTCGCACGCGGCGGTGCGATGACCCGGGCGTGCCGGGTCCCGTGAGAGGCGGCCGCACGGGCCCGGCCTGTCAGCCCTCCGGCCGGTCCGCCAGCACGGGCGTCACGGAGAGGCGGCCCCCGCCGCGGGCGATCTCCAGCGGCAGCCGGTCGCCCGGCGCGCGTGCGCGCAGCGCCGCGTAGAGGTCCTCCATCGCGTCCACCGGCTCCCCGTCGACGGTGACGATGACGTCCCCCGCCCGCACCCCGGCGCCCGCGGCGGGGGTGCCGGGCTCGGCCAC